>JAJZFR010000098.1 GCA_021805265.1 Acidobacteriota bacterium
CGAAGAACTGCTCGCCGAGCTTTGCAAAACGTAGCCCTCCACAAAACCGTGTGGATGCCAACTCTGCCCCCGATACGATAGAACGATAAGCGAACCGTTCTAGGAATTCGATGAATTCGAGAAATTCCTGAGGAATTGCCCATGCCCCCAATCGCGACTCTGTATAACCTCACCCTCGCCGAGCCGGGCCGCTTCACCCTCCTCGAAAAACTCGTGATCCTGGCCCTCATCCTCACCTCGGCATGGCTCTTCTGGCAGCGCTTCGGCCTCGTCCTCAGGCGTATCCTTAGCGCCCGCAAAGACGCCGACTTCCGCCTCTTTCCCGTCACCCGCCGCGTTTGGGATTTCTTCTGGGAGGTCCTCTGCCAGGCCAAGGTCATCCGCGAGCGTCCGTTGCCCGGTCTTGCTCACGCCTTTGTCTTCTGGAGCTTTCTCGCCTTCGCGCTGGTCACCCTCAACCATCTCGCCACTGGTTTCGGCATTGGATTCCTCGATCCCGCTGGCTTCTTCGGCAGATTTTATTTCCTCTTCGCCGCCGCCTTTGCCCTCGCCTGCGCCGTCTCCATTGCGGGCCTCTTTGTCCGCCGCTTCATCGTCCAGCCCGTCTGGCTCGGCCGCTCCGGGCACCAGCTCTCGTGGGAGTCCGGGGTCATCGCAGGGCTGATCTTCCTGTTGATGGCCACCTACCTCGCTGCGTTTTTCGTCCCCGATGGCGGCCTGGCCATTCGCCTGCTCTGGTGGGCGCATACTCTCACACTGCTGGCTTTCCTGCCGCTCGTGCCCCACACCAAACACCTTCACCTCATCCTCAGCCCGGTCACCATCTTTCTCTCGCGCGGCGGCTTCAGCCAGATTCCGCCGCTCGCCGCCGACGACGATTTCGGCATGGTCACCGGCAGGGACGTCACCCAGCTCACCGCGCTCCAGGTCTACTCCTGCGTCGAGTGCGGGCGTTGCACCGAGCACTGCCCCGCCGCCAACACCGGCAAGGAGCTGAACCCCAAGGAGATCATCCTCGGCCTGCGCGGCTATCTCAACGAATACGGCCCGGCCAGCGAAGAGCCGCTGCTCGGCCGCTACAACTCTCAACAGGCCGCCTTCCAGTGCACCACCTGCGGTGCCTGCGAGTTCCAGTGCCCCGTCGGCATCGAACACCTGCCGCTCATCGTCGGCCTGCGCCGCGGCGCAGTCAACACCGGCGAGTGGGACGACGACCACGGCGGCAAGCTCTTCCTCGCTCTCGAGCGCAACGGCAACGCCCTCGGCATGGCCCACTCAGAACGCGAAAAATTCGTCGCCCGCGAAGAGTTGCCCATCTTCGACGGCTCCCAGGAGTACTGCCTCTGGCTCGGCTGCATGGGCGGCTACGACCCCAAGGGTCGCGAGATTATCCGCTCCTTCGTTCAGGTGATGCGTTACCTCGGCGCCAGCTACGGCGTCCTGCGCAAGGAGAAATGCACCGGCGACCCCGCCCGCCGCCTCGGCAACGATCTGGTCTTCCAGCAGCTCGCTGAAGCCAACCTCGAAACCCTCGCGCAAAACAAAGTAAAGAAGATCATCTCCATCTGCCCCCACTGCGTCCGCACCGTCGCCGAGGACTGGAAGGCCTACGGAACGCCGCCCGAAATCGAGCACCACAGCGAGTTCCTCGCCCGTCACCAGGCGCAGTTGCCGCAGAACCGGACCGAAGAAACCATCGTCTACCACGACCCCTGTTACCTTGGCCGCTACCGCAATATCTACGAGGAGCCGCGCTCCGTCATCCGCGCCAACGGCACACTGATCGAGGCTGAGCGCTCCCACGAGCGCAGCTTCTGCTGCGGTGCCGGCGGCGGCCTGGCCTTCCTCGGCGAGGAGCAGGGCGCGCGCGTCAGCGAGACCCGCGTCCAGCAGCTCGTTGCCACCGGAGCGGCTACAATTGGGGCTGCGTGCCCTTTCTGCAACACCATGTTCCGGGACGCGCTGGCCAGCCGTGGCGAAGGCATGCCGCAGCTTCTCGACATCGCCCAGATTGCCGCCGCCGCACTGCCGAAGTCTCCGGCCAACACCACCGATGCCGCGCTGAATTCGTAGCCGCTTCACGAGGAAACAATGAAGATTCTGGTAGCCATCAAACAAGTCCCCGAGCGTGACGCGCGCATCCGCATCGACGCCGCCGGAAAGTGGATCGCGCTCGACGATGTCGAGTTCCGCATGAACGAGTCCGACGCCTACGCCCTCGAAGAAGCGCTGCTGCTCCGCGACGCTCACGGCGGCGAGGTGGTCGTCGTCAGCGCCGGTCCCGAGCGCGTCGGCCAGACCATCCGCGAGGCGCTCGCCAAGGGTGCCGACCGCGCCATTCACATCGACTGCGACAATCTCGGCGATTACGACGCCCTCGGCTCAGCCCACCTGCTCGCCGCCGCCATGCGCACCGAAGCCGCAGACCTCATCCTCACCGGTCTCCAGTCCGACGATCTCGGCCTCGGCCAGACCGGCGTCATCCTCGCCGAACTCCTGGGCATTCCCCACTCCAGCCTGATCCTCAAAATCGAAAAAACCGACACGGGCCTCAAAGTCCTGCGCGAACTCGAAGACGGCTGGTTCCAGCACATCGAAATGCCCACCCCCGCGCTCCTCACCATCCAGAGCGGCAATACCAAGCTCCGCTACGCAACCCTCATGGGCATCAAAAAAGCCAAAACCAAAGAGGTACGCCGGGTCACCTCCGAAGAACTGGGCGTCGCGGCAGAGAAAACCGTCGCCCTCGAAAAAGTCACCCTGCCAACCCGCCAGAAAAGCACCCAGATGCTCGCCGGAACTCCCGCCGAAGCTGCAGCCCTGCTGGTCCAGAAACTGCAACAGGAGGTACGCGTACTATGAGCGGCGTTCTCGTCTGTCTCGAATCCAGAACCGGCGAACTCTCCCGCATCTCCCGCGAAGCCATCGCCGCCGGAGCCGCACTCGCCACCAGCCTCAACACCACCCTCGATCTCGCGCTGGTCGGCCCATCGACCGACCCCGGCTTCCAGTCCCTCGGCGGAGCAACCGTCCACGCCATTTTCGCCCTCGAACACCCGCTGCTCGCGCAATACACCGCCGACGCTTACACCGCTGCCTGCGCCCAACTCATCGCCCGGGTCCAGCCCGATTACGTGCTCTTCCCCCACACTTACCAGGTGCGCGATTTCGCGCCAAAGCTGGCCACCCGTCTCGGCCGCGTGCTCCTCGGCGATGTCACCGCAATTCATGTTGAAAGCGGCACCGTAACCTTCACCCGCCAGCTTTTTCAGGGCAAGCTCAACGGCATCTATCGCGCGCAGTCGCCCGCGCCCTGCCTGGTCAGCGTCCAGGCCGGAGCCTTCCGCGCCGAAGCACCCCAGCCGACCACCGCGACCATCGAAGTCTTTCGCCCGGAGATTGCCGCCGACTCCGTCCGAGCCATCCCCGGCGACCCGTTCCGCGCCGCCGCGCAGACCGTCGATCTAGCCTCCGCATCGATCCTCGTCTCCGTCGGGCGAGGCATCAAGGACCAGGCCAACATCCCCCTGGTTCAGGAACTCGCCACAGCCCTCGGCGCCGAACTCGCCGCCTCGCGCCCCATCTGCGACGCCGGGTGGCTCCCCATGGAGCGTCAGGTCGGCAGCTCCGGCCAGACCGTCGCCCCCAAACTCTACCTCGCCGTCGGCATCTCCGGGGCCATTCAACACCTCGTCGGCATGAAGGCGTCGCAGTGCATCGTCGCCATCAACAAGGACGAACACGCCCCCATCTTCGAGGTCGCGGATTACGGCATCGTCGGCGACCTTTTTGAAGTGATCCCCGCGCTCACCGCCGCCGTCCGCAAAGCCAGGGCATAGGCGGCAGACGCTGATCGAGCAGCCCCCCGCTGCGCTTCATTGCGGGGGCGGAGGCGCGTCGGGCGTCTTCTCATCCGCTGGCTTCCTGGCCTGCCCGTTTGCCAACTTGCGGGCCGCCTTGTTCGCAGCCTTGTTCGCAGCCTTGTTCGCAGCACTGTTCGCAGCACTGTTGGCCGCGTCCTGCCCGTTCGTCGGATCCTTGTGCAGGAACCGCCGCGACAAATCCGGCCAGAACTCCTGAAATGCGGAACCGAAGCCGCCTTCTGCGGTCACCAGCAGCGCGTTCGTAAAGGTCAGAGTCACGCCGCGCTCATCGGCAGGCGCGTACAGGTTCGAGATGCCCCCGGCGGCAATGTTGCCCAGCACATTCGAGTAGTTCGGCTCCCATTTCCCCGTATTGTCGTGCCGGCAGATTACGTTCGTGGCCAGCGCATACAGCAGGCGATGCGTCTTCGAGCCGTATCCCAGCCGGAAGTAGCGCGGGTCCTGGTGCAGCAGCGAGGGAAAGACGGCGTTGCCCAGCATGGTGCCGTCAAAGTTGTCGGCATAGCTGGCTCCAAATCGCTTGGCAAACCCGCCGATGCCTCCGCCGTACGTATCGTTCGTCCCGTCCGCCTGGGAGTAAAGCGCAAGCACTCCTGCGGTCGCAAACTGGACACTGTCCGTCATGGTGTTGAACGCCAGACGAAACTTCTGCCCCACCGTCAACGACGCCGCGTTGAAGACATAGCTGGTGTTGAAGTTCGGAACCACTCCCAGGATGCGCTGCTTCTGCTGCTGGCGAATCTGTTCCTCGGCGAGGTCCTTCTGGGATTTGGCTGCTGTCGATTGCTTCGCGCTGCTCGAATCCTCCGTTGCCTGTCCCGCCGGATTTGCTGGCGTGGCCGAGGAAGTAACCGCAGCGGGGGATGCCGT
>JAJZFR010000426.1 GCA_021805265.1 Acidobacteriota bacterium
GGGCCGCGGCGGGAGAACGCATCTCGTCAGTCCCGAGATGGCCGCAGCAGCAGCCATTGCCGGCCACTTCGTCGATGTGCGCAATTGGGACAACCATCCCAACAAATCGGAGGAGAACTGAGATGGAGCCGTTCAAGACAATCACCTCGCGCGCTGTGCCGCTTGATCGGGTCAATGTGGATACCGATCAGATTATCCCCAAGCAGTTCCTGAAGCGGATCGAGCGCTCCGGCTACGGCGAGTTTCTTTTTTTTGACTGGCGTCGCACCTCCGCTGGCGATTCCGACCCTGACTTCGTCTTGAACGACCCCAAGTATGCTGGCTCAAAGATACTCATCGCGGGCAAGAACTTCGCCTGCGGATCAAGCCGTGAGCACGCCGCGTGGGCGCTCTCAGACTACGGATTTCGCGCGGTCATCGCGCCCACCTTCGCCGATATTTTTTTCTCGAACGCGGGCAAGAATGGCATCGTCCTCATCCGACTCAGCGAACTACAGGTTGCGCTCCTCATCAAGCGCGCCACAGAGACGCCGGATTATCAACTCACTGTCTCGCTTCTTGATCAATCTGTCACCGATGCCTTCGGTTTTTCCGCCTCCTTCGAGATCGATCCCTTTCGCAAGTACTGCCTCACCGAAGGTCTCGACGACATCGGCTTGACGCTGCGCCACGCGGCAGCCCTGGACTTATTTGAAGCGAAGCATGACGAAGCAGAGTGGCTTCAACCAAAATTGGTTTCGTAAGCGAACACACTGAACTCATTTTTGTAATCGAAAAGGACGTTATGACGGCAGAAGGAAAACGCCACAGTATCCCATTGACCGAAGGCCCCAGCAGAGCAGCGGCGCGCAGCTATCTGCGCGGTGTCGGATACAGCAAGGACGACCTGCACAAGCCCATCATCGGCATCGCCAACACATGGACCGAGATCGGCACCTGCAACGTACATCTGCGCGACATCGCCGAAGCCTTGAAGCAGGGCATCCGAGAAGCTGGCGGCACTCCGATGGAGTTCAACACCATCACCATCTCGGATGGCATCACCATGGGCACCCAGGGCATGAAAGCCTCGCTCGTCAGCCGCGAGGTTATCGCCGACTCCATCGAGCTGGTCGCGCGCGGAAATCTCTTCGACGGCATTGTCGGCATCGGCGGCTGCGACAAGAACATGCCAGGCATCATCATGGCGCTCTGCCGCCTCGACATTCCAGGCATGATGCTTTACGGAGGATCCATCGCCCCCGGAAAGCTGAACGGCGTTGACATCACCATTCAAAATGTCTTCGAGGGCATCGGCGCTCATGCGCGTGGCGTCCTCGACGACGCTGGCCTCGAAGCTCTCGAAGCCGCAGCATGCCCCGGGGCCGGTGCCTGCGGTGGACAGTTCACCGCAAACACCATGGCCATGGGCGCGGAGATTCTCGGCATCAGCCCCATCCAGCTTTCCGGCGTTCCCGCGACCTCGCCCGACAAGCACCAGGCAACGCGCGAAGCGGGCCGCATGTTGATGGATGCCGTCCGCGCCAATCGCAGACCCTCCCAGATCATTACCCGCGCTTCGATTGAAAATGCAATCGCCGCCGTCGCCGCCTCCGGCGGGTCCACCAACGCCGTGCTTCACTTCCTCGCCATTGCGCGCGAGATGGGCATCGAGCTATCCATTGACGACTTTGATCGCATCAGCGACCGTACGCCCTTCATCTGCGACCTCACGCCAGCGGGAAAATATGTCGCCAAGGATTACCAGGCCGCGGGCGGTTCTCGTCTGCTTGCCCAGCGCCTGCTCAATGCAGGCCACCTCCACGGCGATGCACTGACCGTCAGCGGACGCACCATTGCGCAGGAAGCTGCCGATGCCGTCGAAACCCCCGGCCAGGTTGTCATTCGCACCTTTGAACAGCCGATCAAAGCGCACGGAGGCCTGGTCATTCTCAAAGGCAATCTCGCGCCAGAAGGCTCGGTGATGAAGATCGCCGCCGCCGACCGCGTCGAGCATCGCGGACCCGCTCGCGTCTTCGAGTCCGAGGACGATTGCTTCCTCGCCGTTCAGGCCCAGAAGATCAATCCAGGCGATGTTCTGATCATTCGTTACGAAGGCCCCAAAGGCGGACCGGGCATGCGCGAGATGTTACAGGTCACCGCAGCCGTCAGTTCCAATGCTGCCCTCAGCGCAACCGTCGCCCTGCTCACCGACGGACGCTTCTCCGGCGCGACACGCGGCTTCACTGCGGGCCATATCGCCCCGGAAGCTCAGGTCTGCGGACCCATCGCTCTGGTCCATGAAGGGGACAGCATCCACTTCGACATTCCCAATCGCAAGCTCACGCTCGAAGTCAGTGAAGAAGAGTTGGCCAAACGACGCGCGGCATGGAAGGCTCCCGCGCCGCGTTGGCCGACTGGCGTCTTCGCAAAATATGTCGAGCGTGTTCGTTCCGCATCCGAAGGCGCAACAACTCTCTAATCGGCTCTCCGGAGAATAGCCATGACCAAGTTCGATTCCAACCCGCATCTCTCGGCTCCAACGCCCCTCACCGGCGCTGAGATTCTCTGGGCCACACTGGTCGGCGAAGGCGTCCACGAGGTCTTCGGCTATCCCGGCGGCGCAATTCTCCCGGCCTATGATGCGCTCCGCAAGTTTCCCATCCGCCACATTCTCGTGCGTCACGAACAGGGCGCGGCACACATGGCCGACGGCTACGCGCGTGCCTCCGGCAGGGTCGGCGTTGCTGTGGCCACATCCGGCCCCGGCGCCACCAACCTGGTCACCGGAATCGCCACCGCCATGATGGACTCGATCCCCATCGTCTGCATCACCGGACAGGTCTCCGGCAAAGTCCTCGGCACCGACGCCTTTCAGGAGATCGACATCACCGGCATCACCATGCCTGTCACCAAACACAACTTCCTTGTCAGCCGTGCGGAAGACATCGCCCCGGCAATTCGCGCCGCGTTTCAGATCGCCCAATCCGGTCGCCCTGGGCCGGTGCTCGTTGACATCACCAAAGACGCGCAGCAATCGACAGCCCTCTTCGATTTTGCAGTCGCAAAGCCGAAACCCTACTCGCCACACCCCATGCTTCATTGCACTCCGGGCAATCTCCAGGAGGCCGTAAAGCTCATCCGCAACGCCAGGCGTCCCGTCCTTCTTGCTGGCCATGGCATCATGAAAGCAAACTCCGGCGAACAGGTCATAACTCTCGCCGAACGGATGCAGATTCCGGTCTGCATGACACTGCTCGGTCTGGGAGCTGTCCCCGCATCGCACCCGCTCAATATGGGCATGATGGGCATGCACGGCGAAGCATGGGTCAATCAGGCAATTCAGGAAGCCGACCTGCTCATCGCCTGCGGCATGCGCTTCGATGATCGTGTCATCGGCACGCCCGCAACCTACGCGCCAAACGCAAAAAAGATTCACATCGAGATCGACCCTGCAGAGATCAACAAGAACATCAAGGTCGATGTCGCTCTCGTCGGCGATCTCCGCGAAGTTCTGGAGCAGCTTCTGCCGCTGTTGCCAGGGCGCGATGGCGCTGCCTGGCTCAAGACCATTGAAGAAAGCAAAGGTACCGCCGCAGTTCGCGACATCCGCAATCTTCCCGACTCCGGCCACCTTTACGCCGCGCATGTCATGCACGATCTCTGGCGCATCACCGAGGGCCGAGCCATCGTTGCCACCGACGTTGGCCAGCATCAGATGTGGGAGGCCCAGTACTACCACCACGATCTCCCGCGCACACTCATCACCTCCGGCGGCCTCGGCACCATGGGCTTCGCACTGCCCGCAGGCATCGGCGCAAAAGTCGCCTGCCCCGGCAGCGAAGTGTGGGTCATCGCTGGCGACGGCGGATTCCAGATGACCGCCTCCGAACTGGCCACCATCGCACAGGAAAAACTCAAGATCAACATCGCCATCATCAACAACGGCTACCTCGGCATGGTGCGCCAGTGGCAGGAGTTTTTCTACGAGCGAAACTACGAGTCCACCCCCTTGGTCAGTCCGGACTTTGTCAAGCTCGCCGATGCGCACGGTATCGCCGGAGCAGCGGTGAGAACACGCAGCGAACTCGAAAGCGCCGTCGCCGCAGCCCGCGCCCATCAAGGACCATATCTGCTCAATTTTCTTGTCGAGCAGGAGGATTCCGTCTACCCCATGATCCCCGCTGGCAGCGCGCTCCACGAGATGATTCGCCGCCCCGGACAAAACCCTCTCGTCGAAACACCCGAGGATAACTGACTGAAACGCTTCGCCTGGCGAAGCATTCCCTGAGATGCAAGGAAACCTATGCTCCATACTTTCGTCGCTTACGTGGAAGATAAACCCGGCGTACTGACGCGCGTCGCCAGTCTCTTCCGGCGTCTCAATATCAACATCATTTCGCTCACTGTAGGGAGTTGCGAACGCTCCGGTTACTCGCGCATGACCATCGTCGCCGACGCTTCCGACCAGGCTGGCAACCGCATCCGCGCAAGCCTGTATAAACTGGAAGACGTAGCGGAAGTCGATGACATCGGCAGAGCCTCTGCAGTCACGCGCGAGCTTGCACTGATCAAGGTCGCAGCAAACGCGGACAACCGCTCCGGCGTCTTTGAACTTGCAGAGGTCTTCCGCGCGCGCATCGTTGATCTCGCTCCAGAGTCGATGATGATCGAAATCACCGGCGTTGAAAGCAAGATCGAAGGCTTGATTCAGGTATTGAACGAGAAAGAGCGCAGAGTCATGGAAGTCTGTCGAAGCGGCAAGATGACCA
>JAJZFR010000305.1 GCA_021805265.1 Acidobacteriota bacterium
GGGCTGTGCTCCTGGGATCATCGCTGTTCTCTCCTGCCCTTTCGAATCGCCATTTTTCGCTCAAGTCTCTCTGGTTTCCGTCGATAAACCCCGTAATGCATCTTCGCCAATCACTTCAACTTTCTTTTGACATAACCATATTGAATAATGCTTTGAACGGAGATTCGAACACGACCGAAACCCGTCCGGCAAAGCTCCCGGAGATACGTCGTTCCAGCCAACCAATGTCCCTGACCTGAGCCTGCCGTAATCGGCATCAGCGCCCTGGACCGACGTCGGCAGACTCTCCGCCCGGTCAGGAACCCTACCGATGGCTTCACCAATGGCTTCACCAATCCCCTCCCCAATGCCCTCGCCAAGACACCCAATGCCCTCACCAAGACACCCAATGCCCAGCCCTACTTCGCCAGCTCGAGGGACGAGGTAATCATCGACTTCTCGGCCTGCACGGCGGAACTGTTCAAGCCATAGGCACGAGTCGCCCCCATCAGGTCCACCATTTCTGTGAGCGGGTTAATGTCCGGATAGGAGACGTACCCCTGCGGGTCGGCGTCCGGGTGGCCCGGATCGTAGCGCTTCAGGGGGGGTGCCGGGTCCTCGATCACTCCGGCGATGTGGACCCCCGGCGCGACCGAAGAGCTGCCCGGAAGCGGCGCAAGCGGCATCGCCGCCGATGCCGTCAGCGCGGTCATCTGCCCCTGCGGGGTCAAACTGCCCGCCATCTGACCGGCGAAGCTGCTCGGCGCGCCAGCGGCAAAGATCACGTGCTGCCGATGATAGGGCGTTCCGGCTGCCGTCCGGGTGGTCTCAGCATTGGCCATGTTGGCGGCTACCACCTCGGCGCGCATCCGCTCGGCCGTGAGCGCCGTCCCCGAGTTATCCATCATTCCGAACAGGTTCATTGCACGCATCCCTTCCGTTTCATTTCCGCAGCCCGTCAGTACCAACTCGTCTGTCCCGGCCTGTCAATCCCGGCCTGTCAATCCCAGCCTGTCATTCCCAGCCCGTCTGTCCCGGCCCGTCTGCTGCTCTTTGGCCAGCCTGGCCATGCTCTGCCGAAACCCTATTCCTTACTTGATATTTATTCTTCAACTTGCACAATTCATGATGCTTAATTTCTTACTTTCCAGCATGAATCGCGTCGAATATCCGGGTATACTCGCGCCGCATCAGCGCCACGCCGGTGCGGAACTTCAACTGCGCTTCGGCCATCTGCATCCCCTCTCGATCCATCGATACATCGTTCCCATCCGGACGGACCACCAGGCCGCCTACCTCGTCGATCTTCGGCGCAACCTCGTCCTCGCCGTCGGTAGCCAGCGCCGCAGCCATCTCGGCTTCGAAGTTCATCCCAACCGTGCGATACCCAGGGGTATCGATATTGGCCATGTTGGCCGCAGTGATCTGGATCTGGCGGGTGCTCAGGTCCAGGTACCGCGCCAGCTCGTCGCTCAATGTCGTTTCAATCTGCATGAGGCCCTTTCCGGCGGACTGCCACCAAATTCGCTGCAATTCGGTCTCCAACTCTTCCACCCCGCGATCAAGGGTTTTCCAATCGCGCGGATTCGGCTCTCCCCGGTTCAACCGAACAGGCCAAATTCGATCTCCTCGTCCGTCACCGTCGCCTGGTCGCCGGCCAGGATCGTTGCCCGTTCGAGCACATGCTGCAGCTCCCGCACATTGCCCGGCCAGGGATGCCCGGCCAGTCGCGCCATCGCCCCCGGATCGATGCGCTTGATGGGCATTCGCTCGCCCAGCTTCGCCAGAAAATGCTCGACCAGCCGGGGCAGGTCTTCCATGTGCTCCGAGAGCGCCGGGGTGCGGATGAGAAAGACCGCCAGCCGGTAGTAAAGGTCGGCGCGGAAGTTGCCCTTCTGCGCGTCCTCAGCCAGCGGCTGGTGGGTCGCGGCAAGAATCCTCACATCCACCTTCACCGTCTCGTTGTCGCCGACACGCTGCAACTCGCCGCTCTCCACAAAGCGCAGCAGCTTGGCCTGAAGCGCCAGCGGCATCTCGCCAATCTCGTCCAGAAACAGGGTTCCGCCATCGGCTGACTCGATCCGACCGGTTCGACCCTGGACAGCGCCGGTAAAGGCGCCGCGCGTGTGGCCGAAGAGTTCTGCCTCCAGCAAGGCTTCAGGAATTGCGGCGCAATTGATTGCAACAAAAGGCTTTTTTGATCTTGCGGAAAGGCGATGAAGGGCCTCGGCCACGCGCTCCTTGCCGGTCCCGGTCGGCCCTTCGATGAGAACGGGCGTACTGCGCGCGGCCACCAGGCGGATTCTGCGGCTGACCTCGAGCATGGAGGGTGAAGCCCCCACCAGCTCGGGAATCGGCTCGACAGGGCTCTGCTCCCGCCGCCGCAGCTTCCGCTCGCCGATTCCTTTGTCGATTGCCTGGTCGATTCGCTGGTCGATTCCTTGGTCGATTCCCTGGCCGATTCCCTGGTCTGCTGCGACTACTGTTCCGCTGAGGGGCAGCGCACTTCCCTGCGAGAGACCGGGTCTTGCTTCGAGGTCTCCCGATACCTGGCCTGCTGCCTTGCCGGGAGCGAGGGTGGAATCCCATTCCTTCGATCCGGCGAACGGGGTGATCGGGGCGAATCTCTCAACCGCGCCTCCCTCATCCGCCGCATCGAGGGGCGGGGCGAGGTTCCAACTTGCCGTGTCGGTCGCCTGGCTGCGCCGCAGCGCGTAGAGCAGCTCCTGGTGGTAGCCACTGCGCGGACTTCCCTCGGCCAGACTGCCATCCACCATGAGCAGGTCAACCTGCGGATAGGCCTGCTGAAACTCGCCCAGAAACTCTTCCATGGCCAGGTCCGGCAGCCACAGGTCAACCACCACGGCTTCCAGTTGGGACTCCGATTGCGCCTCCGAGGCCGCAGCCCAGGCCTCGGCTCCGCAACTGGCCTCGAAGACCTGCCAGCGCAGCCCGCCGAGCGCCTGATGCAGACGCTGACGCAGGCTGGCATCGGAGCTGGCAATCAGGACCGTTCGCGAGCGCGGTGCCCGCGAGGGAAGCGCCGACCGGGCGGGAACACTCACAATTGGACGCGGAGAGGAGGCGGACGGGCGGCTGAGATGGGATGGGTTGGCGGGCAGAGGTGGCATGATGCATCTCCTAAGTCGGAACCAGATTGGAAGATCAAAAAGTCAGCACTGCGACACTGTCGTGTGCGCCAAGCCTGCTGGCGAGCCACACCCTGAAGAGCGCCGGGCAACGGGGGCTGGCCAGCCGAGACCAGGCTCGTCGGAACCGGGCTCAACGGACCGGGCTCGTCGGAACCTGGACAGTCGGGACCCGGCTAGTCAGGACCCGGTCGTGAAGCCAATCGGCGCGGGCTCCGAAAGCCTTGCCGGGGTTATCTGGCCGTGAGCAATCGTCGGCGACGCCTCATCCGGCGCCAGCTCCGCCAGCGGAAGCCCAGGGAGGGGTATCGGCAACCCGGTCGGCAAACCCAGCCGCAGCTCGGCCTCCGAAGGCACCAGGTAGCCTCGGCCGCGCACTGTCCGGACCAGAAAGCCCGGCGGCGGGTCCTTCAACTTGCGACGCAGGTAGTTGACGTAGACATCGACGATGTTGGTGGTCTGGGCCGGCTCCATGTTCCACACCGCGTCCAGCAGCTCGACCCGCGAGACACACTCGCCACGATGCAGCATCAGGTGCTCGAGCAGGGCGAACTCCTTGTTGGTCAACGCGATTGCCTCGCCTCCGCGGCGCGCTGTATGCTCCACCCGATCCAGTTCCAGATCGGCTACACGGAGGAGCAGCCTGGTCTCGCGCTTGCGCCGCAGCAGGGCGCGGCAGCGCGCGCGCAGCTCATGCAGGCTGAAGGGCTTGACCATCAGGTCGTCGGCACCCAGGTCCAGGCAGCGTATTCGCGTCTCAACCTCCTGACGACCGGTCAGGATCAAGACCGGAAGCTGGGCGTCCAGGCTGCGCATCTCGGCCAGCGCCTGCTCTCCGTCCTTGCGCGGCAGGTTCAGGTCCAGAATCGTCAGGTCGGGCAGGTCCTCGCGGAAGGCCGCGACCGCCTCCTGCCCGTCCCCGGCGCAGCGGACGCGGTGTCCGTCGGCTTCCATTCCTCGGGCCAGAAACATGGCCAGCGCCCGGTCGTCTTCGGCGATCAAAAGCTTCATCTGTATCTTTCCTCCGGCGAATGCCGTCTTTCCCTGGAGTGCGTTGCGATTTCGCCTCCTTCACCTTCCCGCTTTGCTCAGAGATTCTCAAGAGAAAACCATGACTGGAGAGGGACCGGGTTCCGTGATTGGGAGAAACTTATCCGCGTTCCCAAAAGCGCAGATGTTCCGAGCTACAGCCCCATGCACGAGACGGACGCCGTGACCGACAAGCGGGCGGGATGTCGGCGGACACTGAGACACGGGACTCAGGATTTACCGGCATCGTCGAAGCCAGATTTGGGCCTGATCTGGGCCGGATTTGGGCCTGATCCGGGCCTGATCCGGGCTGCTGGCCGACCCTGTTGGTACCCTCCAGCCTGCCGGGCAAGAATCTTTTTGTAATAAATGCCACGCTTCGCTTTTTATTCGCTATAATTGCGCCCATGGCTCTCACCAAGCGACAAAAAGAAGTCCTCGATTTTCTGCAATCCTTCGTCCGCAACTTCGGTTACTCCCCGTCCTTCGAGGAGATTGCCCAGGGGCTTGATCTGCGGTCGGTCGCAACCGTCCACAAGCACATCACCAACCTCCAGAAAAAGGGG
>JAJZFR010000278.1 GCA_021805265.1 Acidobacteriota bacterium
ATCTGTACAACTGGTATGACACGCGGACGCTGAAGCCGCTCGATGCAACACCGTTTGTTTCGACGGTAGACAGTGGCAATTTTGTTGCTTCGCTTTACACGCTGCGGGCGGGCGTGAAGGCGATGCTCCGCGAGCCATTGCTTCCGCTGGAGCACCTTGCCGGATTACGGACTTACGTGGCTGCGATCAATGGAAACACTGAGTGGCATACGGCGCTCGATGCTCGTGGGATGCCCGCATCCACAGCATCGGACGAGGCCTGGATTGCATGGCTGTGCAGAACGGAAGCGGGCCTGGCCGCAGACCCGAGCGATGTGTCTTGCGAAGCAGAGATGGAAGCGCGGCAGCGCGTTGTGGCGATCCTGGGAGTGGTTCGTGAGTATCTGCCGTGGAGTATGCCGGAGTATAAAGCACTTTGCAGCCAGCTTGCCCCTGGATTGGCGAGCGTGTGTTCCCTGACGGTGGAGGCGGCGCTGCGCGGCGCGCGGGGAATGGCAGAGAATCTGCAGAAGACCGGAGCGAGACTGAGCAACGATACTCCGCTGGGGCAGTTGGCAACCCGCTTTGAGACGGATATTGTTCGCGCCGCAAAGAATCTGGAGTTGCTGAACAGTACGCTGGAATCGATTGCGCAGGCAGCTACGCGCCTTGCGGAAGCGACGGAGTTTTCATTCCTGGTGCATCCGGGTCGCCGAATCCTTTCGATCGGCTACGACATGGGTACGGGGAAGATTCACGAATCGTGTTACGACATGTTGGCCTCGGAGGCGCGCATCGCGACATTTCTGGCGATAGCGCGGGGAGATATGCCGCAGCAAAGCTGGTTCCGGCTGGCGCGGGATCATGCGTATGCGTTTCGCAGATTTCTGCTGCTTTCCTGGACAGGCACGATGTTTGAATACCTGATGCCTGCGCTGTGGATGAGGACTTATCCGGAGACGCTGATTGCGCGGACGCAGGCAGCTTGTGTGCATGTGCAGCGGGAGTTTGGCAAGTCGCAGAAGATATTCTGGGGAATTTCGGAGTCAGGTTCGGCTAAGAAGGCGGAGTCAGCTCACTATAACTACCATGCTTACGGAGTGCCCGCAGTGGCGCTGGCCTATGAAGCGACGGCGGGGCCTGTGGTGTCGCCATATTCGACGTTTCTTGCGCTGGGGATTGATGGGAAAGAGTCGCTCAGGAACCTGCGTCGGATGGAGTCGGAAGGCTGGGTTGGGCGGTATGGGTTTTACGAGGCTGCGGATTACACGAAGTCGCGGCGCGAGCCGGAGATTATTCGGGAGTGGATGGCGCATCATCTGGGGATGTCGCTGCTTTCGCTCACAAATTTACTACACAGCGACGTGGTTCAGGAGTGGTTCCACGCCAACCCGCTGGTGGAGTCGGCGGAGATGCTGCTGCATGAGATGCCGGTGCGGAAGGCTGTGTTGAAGGCAAACCTGAAGCTGTTCGGCGCGCCGATTCCGAAAGAGTCAGAAGTCCGGGAGAATGCCTGAAAATTACTGGATGACTTGAGCCGGTAGAGGTGCTCCGGAGCGGCAAAAGGAACTTTGATAGAATCAAATAATTTTTGAATACCCCAATTATCACAGGGTTTCACTTCTATGTTGAGCTTTACACAATACTCTGCGAGAGTTATGCTTCAGGTAACTCGAAGCGGTTCCCGCACGTCTGGCTCTCCGAGAATTCTGTCGAGAAGGCAAAGGACGCATGGCAACTGGCCTGAATTCAGAAAAATATCTGATTTCCACTCTGCTCCGGATGACCGGATTCCTGTATTTTACGTTTGCTCTTGCCGGATGTGGTGGGTCTGGTAGCAGTTCAAACACTACGAGCACAGCGAATACCGCGGTAACTCTGTTGGCGACGAGCACAGCAAACGACAAAGTTTCGGCGATCCCGATCTCGATGTCCAGCCTCACGCTGACGAGTGAGTCGGGAACGACGGTTACCCTTTTTTCCACTGAAGAGGGTGAAGAGTTTATCCATGTGAACGGACCGATGGAGCCGCTGCTGACGGCGAGCATTCCTGCGGGCGCCTACACGCAAGCGGCGTTGACGGTGAGTGGCGGAGATGCGCTTTGCGCGGGGACATCCAGTTTGCCGGCCACGTTGGTGGCGAACGTGTTTGCGGAAATTGAAGGTCCACCGCCGGTGATGGTAAACCTACCGCAACCGATTGTAATCAGCGGCTCAAGCGCAGTACTGACGCTGAATTTACAAGTCTCTCAATCGGTGCAGCCGTTTTCACTTTGCTCGGCTGGAATCACGAACCAGGTACATGGACTTACTCCCGCATTTACGTTGACGAGCGCTGGCGCAATGCAGTCTGGGGTGACAGCGCTACAGGGGTTGAAGGGAATCATTCAATCTGCGAATGGGTCAGGGTTCCAGGTGGTGGGGAACCAACTGCCGACAATTGGCGAACCTGGACCAGTGTGGCAGGTAAGCACGAGTAGCTCCACTGTATTTCAAGGGGTGAGCGGACCCACTGCTCTTGCTGCGGGAATGGCGGTGGAGTTGGACGCTTCCATCTCCAGCAATGGAGCGTTGGACGCAACGCGGGTGGCGGTTTACGACACCAGCACCACGAACACCGCGCTGGCGCTTGGCCCTGTGCTTGATCCGCAGTCCACGGTCATGATTTCACCGGCGATTGAGACGGAGGTAGCGCCGGTGATTCCTGAATTCGCCACTTACGCATATTCAGGCGGGACGATGTTCAATATTTCTTCGCAGTTGGCGAACGTTGCGCAACTGCCTTTTCATGCAACTTTCAGTGCGGCAAATCTTGTTGGCGGGCAGAACGTGATGGCGATCGCGCACCTATCCAGCCTGGCGCCCGGGCCTCGTTATACGCCGGTATCGACGATGGTACTGATACCGCAAACGGTGGATGGAGTGGTGACGGCGATGGGGACCGAGGGGGCTTTCACGACGTACACGATCACGCTTGCGCCGTATGATCTGTTTCCAAATCTGGCTACGCTTGCGGGGAGCGGGTCGAGTGCGCTGCAGGCCCCGAACACAATCGTTGTCTATGCGGATGGTTCCGCTCAGATGCAGACATCGGCGGCGGTTGGAGTGGGCAGCACGTATCGTTTCAACGGGTTGGTTTTCAACGACAACGGAACGCTGCGCATGGACTGCGACGCGGTGTACGACGGAGTGGCGCAGTAGAGGCGGCGACTATTCCGCTTGCGCTTCAGAAGAGTTGGAAAACGCGGCGATAACGGCTGGGGCAATCAATATCGCGAGAAAACCAATACCGACAATCAGGTCATGAGGCATGATTGTTTCTCCTCGGCGCTGTGCTGAATGGCTGCACCTTGCGTCCATGGATTCCAGATTGCATCAGACGGGCTTTGGGGTGAAATCCCACAAGCGGATTACTGCGCGCCCCTGCCGGGGGATGAGCGATCCCACAAAAGGGTTATGTGGATTTCTGGGCGAGCTGCGGGCGAGTGTTGGGGTCGATATTCGGCTGCGCAGTGGCGTTGATTCGCATTCGTGGCGCGGGCGCTGTAGCCTTGAAGGATGGATGATCGAGAGCTTCTGCGCCACATAGAACGCAGCGCCGGCCACAAGGCCGGCTACAAACAACTGGTGCGCGAGCTGGGGCTGGGGGGCGGACGCGAACGACGCGAGCTGCTGGAGCAACTGGAGCGGCTGACCGGGGTTGGCCAGTTGGTGAGCGTGGATCGCGAGCACTGGATGACTCGCGCGGCGAGTGTGGCTGCGAGCGCGGCTTCCGGTTCGCGGGCAGAGCCGCGAGGCGTGGGCGGCACACGGGACAATCTGGTGGCGGGGCGGATCGATCTGCATCGGGATGGATTTGGGTTTGTGCGTCCGAATCCGGCACCGGGGAGCAGGGTGCCGGGTGAGGATATTTTCATACCGCCGACGGAGATCAACTCTGCGATGCAGGGCGATCAAGTGCTTGTGGAGGTGGGTCCGGCAAAGCCGGATGGCCGTCGGATGGGGCGCGTGGCGCGGGTGCTGGAGCGGCGGAATCCGACCATTGTGGGGGTGTTTCATTATGCGCAGAAGGGCAGACGCGGAGCGTGGATTCCGGGGACTCAGCCGGGACATCTGGTGACGCCGTTTGACTCGCGGATGGCGCAGCCGATTCTGATTCCGGAGGGAGAGGAGCTGCCAGCGGCAGCGCCGGATGGGAAGCATCGTGTGCTGGGCGAGGGCGCGAGGAAGGCCGCGCAGTATGACGATCTGGAGGGCCTGGTGGTGGATGTGGAGATCACAGGTTGGCCGACGGCGACGCGTCCTGCGGTGGGCAGGGTGGTCGAAGTGCTGGGGCATCCGGACGACTTTGGCGTGGATGTTGAGATGATGGTGCGCAAGCATCAGCTTCCGCGGATATTTCCCGAGAACGTGTTGGCCGAGGCGCGCAGCGTGGCGGTGCCGGACGCGGCGGAGATTGAGCGGCGGGAAGACTTTCGCGCGCTGCCCATTGTGACGATCGATGGGGAGACGGCGCGCGACTTTGACGAT
The DNA here is from genome assembly GCA_021805265.1 of Acidobacteriota bacterium. Classification (GTDB taxonomy): domain Bacteria; phylum Acidobacteriota; class Terriglobia; order Terriglobales; family Acidobacteriaceae; genus Acidicapsa. Next base: position 4,510 of record JAJZFR010000278.1, read on the forward strand.
GCGGTGCTGGTGCGCCGGGTGGCAGCCGCCGAGGGTGGCGGCTGGGAGCTTCAGGTGCACATTGCTGATGTTGCGCAGTATGTGCGGCCGGCGACGGATCTCGATCTGGAAGCGCGCTTGCGCGGGACGAGCGTTTATTTTCCGGATCGCGCGATTCCCATGCTGCCGCATGAGCTTTCGACGGGGATCTGTT
>JAJZFR010000019.1 GCA_021805265.1 Acidobacteriota bacterium
GCGGCAAGTTTGGATACATCTCGGATGGTGGTTCCAATCAAGTCGCCGTGTTTGACCGCAAGACACACATGGTTGTGGCGAAAGTTGACACCGGAGCCAACCCCGACGGGCTTCTCTTCGAGCCTTTCACCAAGACGGTCTGGGCATTCAATGGTCGCGGCAAAAGCGCGACAGTGATAGATACCCGGACAAACAAAGTCCTGTCCACAATTCCCTTGCCAGGCAAGCCGGAATTTCCCGCCTCCGATGGAAAGGGATCCGTTTTCGTTAACATCGAAGACAAGAGCCTCCTCGATCATATCGATGCGAAGAGCATGAAAGTACTGGACCAGTGGCCGCTTGCCCCCTGCGAATCGCCCAGTGGACTCGCAATCGATGCCATGCACGAAAAGCTCTTTTCGGTCTGTGATGGCAAGGTCATGTCCGTTACCGACGGCACCAGTGGCAGGATTGTCTCAACCGTGCCGATAGGCGATGGCCCAGACGCGGCTGCGTTCGATCCAATGCAAAAGCTGGTCTTCAGCTCCAATGGCGAGGGCACTTTGACCATTGTTCATCAGGATTCCCCAGTCGCGTACTCCGTTGTCGCCAGAGTTCCCACCCGGCAGAGCGCAAGGACCATGGCGCTCGATGAAAAGACGGGAAAAGTCTATCTGGCAGCGGCTAAGTTTGGGCCGCGACCCACGCCCACTACGGCGAATCCCCATCCCTGGCCAGCCATTGTCAAAGACAGCTTTGTGGTGCTCGTTGTGGGGAAATAACTTCCGTTGCGATATGCTGAATTGGTGATGAATGCGAGGCAGTCGAGTGCTGCCTCGCATTCGTGTTTCTCCCCCAGAAAAAGCTGAATGGAACTCGAGACTCGACATGCGCATCGCATATATCGTGACGACGCTGGGCATCGGCGGAGCGGAAAAACAAACGATTCAGATTGCCGAACGAATGCATGCGCGCGCGCATGTCGTTCTCCTCATGGTGCTGCTCGCTCCAGCCGAGCACGAGTGGCCGACCGAGCTTCCGGTTGTGCGCCTCAACCTCTCCAGAAATATCTCCGGCGTCCTGAAAGGACTGCGCTTCGCTCGCACTTTTCTCACTGTCTTCGGAGCGGATATTCTGCATAGTCACACGTTTCCGGCCAATGTCTTTGCTCGCCTGCTGCGCGCCACCGGTTCGTCTGCCAAAGTTATCAACACCATTCACAATGTGCGCGAAGGAGGTTGGATGCGAAGCATGTTGTATCGCGCAACCAATCGATGGCTCACTCGCGCGACTGCGGTCAGTGAAGCCGTGCGTGAAACCTACGTTGCCAGAAAACTGATTCCTGCCCAAAAAATCAGCGTCCTGCGCAACGGAATTGATCTGGATCATTTCCAACAAAACAAGGCGCGTCGCAGCCGGATTCGTCAGGAACTTAATGCAGAAGGGAAATTTGTCTGGGTCGCCGTTGGACGTATCGCGGATGCCAAAGATTATCCGAACCTCATCCGAGCCTTCGCCATTGTCCAGAATCGTTTTCCTCTTATCCGGTTGTGGATCGCTGGCGAAAACAGCGGGGGCATGAATGCGAGAGCGGCACGCGAACTCGATGGGTTGCTCACACAATCCGAGGGTGTTTCCTGCCTCGGTTTCCGATCCGACATAGCCGCGCTGCTCGACGCCGCCGATGGCTTCGTCCTTTCCTCGGCATGGGAGGGTATGCCACTCGTCGTTGCCGAAGCCATGGCCATGGAAAAGCCCGTGATTGCAACCGACGTCGGCGGAGTCAGAGAGATCATCGGCAACTTCGGCGTAACCGTTCCCGCTCGGGACAGCAGCGCTTTAGCCAGTGCGATGTCCGGCGTTATGACAGAGGCGCACTCCGTCCTTGAGGATCGACTTCATTCAGCCAGAAAAAGAATCGAGCAGTGCTTTTCGATCGACTCCAGAGTCGAGGACTGGGAACATCTTTACGCTCTGACGATAGACACCCGGTGAACAGAATGACCATCAACCTGCAGATCAGAAAACATCTTGGGACAATCTCAATGGCAGCCCCGGTCGCGGTTGCTCTTTCGCTTCGGCTCCTCTTGTTGTTGGTTACTGTCCATGCGACAGGTGTTTCCGTACTTACGGAAGGGGACACATTCAGTTATCTTCGCCCAGGAATGGAACTGATCCGTAACGGGCGTTTTTTCTCCGATGGAATGCCGGAGATCGATCGCACTCCAGGCTATCCCATCTTTGCCATGCTGTGCGGGGCGTTTCACGGTCACACGATCCTGGTATCCTGCGTGCAGATTCTGCTTGCTGTCCTTTCCGTTATCCTGGTCGCGCGGATTGCAAACCGCATCTTTCAGCGGCCACGAGCGGGCCTCGCGGCGGCGTGGTTCTTCGCCTGCGATCCGGTTTCCATCGAGTACTCCCTTCGTCTCATGTCGGAGACCCTCTTTGTTTTTCTCCTCTTGCTTTTTCTTGACCGGATGATCGAATATCTGGAGTCCGGTAAAACGCAGACGCTCCTGATTGCGGCGATCCTGCTTGTTTCGGCGACCTATGTTCGTCCGGTGAGTTACTGGATGACACTCTTCGTCGCCGTCTTTGTTGCAGCAATCCAGTTCTTCAAACGGGATCAATCGATAGGAAAGCATAAGTGGCTTGCCGTCGGACAAGCCTCGCTGTTCCTGGCCGTTTCGGCTCTCCTGCTTATCCCCTGGCAGCTCAGAAACTTTGATCGCAGCGGCTACGCGGGCTTTTCCTCCATCGTCGAAAAGAATCTTTACTTCTATGAAGCGGCAGCGGTGACAGCAACCCTGAATCATCGCACCCTCACCGCCGAACAAACTGACCTCGGGATGCAGGACGATCAGTATCTGGTAATTCATCCGGAGCAGAAAACGTGGACCCGAAGTATGCGCCTGAAGTTCATGCGCGACCAATCCATGCAGGTTCTTGTTGCCCACCCTTTTGTGTTTGCCGAGACCTATCTCACCGGTCTGGGCCTGGTTACGTTCTCCCCTGGAGCAACAGAATTTCTTCGCATGACTGGCATAACTCAGGTTCACCGGATTTCACTCGCGGAGTATTTGAGGCAGACATCCGCAGGGAATGGTGCTGCCGCATTTCGTCTCCTCGATATTCCGGCAGCAACGCTCGTACTCATAGCATTCGAGGGGTTTCTGCTGGCTCTGTATTTTGGCGTTGCGCAGAGCGTGGTGCATGGCCGAAGGTGGGGTGCAAAGGTGTATTGGATCGCGCTGGTATCGCTCTATTTTCTGCTGCTTTCAGGCGGCGGCCAGGCGGTCAGTCGGCTGAGAACACCAGCCATGCCGTGCCTTGCGATTCTTGCGGGCGGTGGCATGGCAGCCATCTTCGACGCCAGAGAAAAACGCTCAAAATATTCAGGGAAGGGAAGAAATGGTGACCCCGGCAGGATTTGAACCTGCGACCTCCGGTTTAGGAAACCGCTGCTCTATCCAGCTGAGCTACGGGGCCATCCTTGCGTTCGCTTTCACATCGTATGATCAACACAACGAAGTTCCGCTGCTATCCACTTGCTCCGGGAGTATTCAATGCAACGGAACAATTCCACGTAACTGAGACCGGTGCAGTCATGGCAAACAATCATGTACGCCTGCAATCAAGTGTATCGCAAGATGTCCTGGCTGACGGAGGTCGGATGAAGCGAAATGGCTGGAAGAACCGGGTGGCGTTTCCCGAATTGCTGGTTACAGTTTTTTTTGTCGCTGGTCTGCTGGCAGCTTCTCTGCCCGCGCTGGCTGAGCCTGCGCCGCGTGCATTTCACTGGGTGGATTTTCACAGTGCCCAGGACGCTCCGGTCGTCGAGTGGGTAACGAATACGCTGAAGGTGGAGAAGTGGACGGCGCTGCGCGAGATTGGGGTCGAGTGGGACGCCGCGCTGGTCGTGACCACGGACCGCCCCGGACCGCAGTCATCGCCAGAGAGCGACAGCTTCACCGTGTGGAGCGTGTCGTTGACCAGTCATCAGGCGCAACCGCTGGTAACCGGCGTGAGGCCGCGGCTGTTGCAGTGGATTCAATTTGGTGTGGCCACGGATTCGGAGCTGGGGCTGGTCTATGACAGTTGCCGTGAGTGCGATGTCTCGACGTATTTCACGGCGTTCTACTACAACCCGGCGGAGCACGCGTGGCGGGCGCGGTGGATGCATGGGAACGATGGCGCTCTGCTCGGCACCGCGAGCCAGGCGGCATCCGGCGAGCCAGGCGGCATCACGACCAGCGTGGTCTACGGGCTGATGACCGACCTGCGCGGGACCAGCAAGCTCGTGACCTGGACGCATCTCGATTTTGGCGGGGCAAAGCCCGCGCAGGATTACGTCAACGAGTACACGGTAGACGCCGCGACCGGGATGGACGGCACCGAGGCCCTGGGCGAGGAACATGCCGGGCCGATGAAGCTGGCGCTCTGCCAGATGGACGGAGCCCACGCAATGCTGGCCAATGGCCAGGATTCTGCCCTGTGCCGCGCTGCGCCGGAACCGAAAAAAAAGCAGGCACACGAGCGGAGACCGGTAACAACGCCCCCAGCGAACAATGAGGGACGGTCGATGGTAGCTCGACCTCCGTCGGCGCGCGCGAAGAGCGCTCAGACGGACAAGATTCCGCCAGCGACGAAACCGGGAATGCCAAAACAGTAATCCGGAGAGCGAGTTTCCTCGGCGGAAAGCTGTTGGGCG
>JAJZFR010000145.1 GCA_021805265.1 Acidobacteriota bacterium
TTGCTTATCAGGCAGCGAAGTATCCAGTAATACACATCGGCCCTCGGGGTGGTTCCCGTAGGGCCGATGGTGTTTTGCCCGAACTTATAGAGCGTTAAGAATATCATCCTCTCGAAACAGCCCACCTTCCCGCATAAGCGCTGAAAAAAAACAAAGCAATCCTCTGCCCGCGCAATTCTCTGGTCCTTTGCGCAGTGTGAACCCGCTGCATCCCGCAACCGTTTACAATCCTGTTACAAGACCTGCGCGTAGCCTGAACCGAGAGGTCTCCTCCGCGCATCTCTTCTACTGAGGGAATCATGACAACTTCCGCGCGCGACAAAAATGAACTTCGCAAACTGCCCATGATGCCGATCCGCGATATGGTGATCTTTCCCCACATGGTCACGCCCTTTGTCGTCGGACGCGAATCGAGCGTACGCTCCCTCGAAGAAGCTCTCAGCGGCGACCGCAAGATTTTCCTCGCCACCCAGCACGACGCCGGGATCGACGAGCCAACCGCAAAGGAAATCTTTCAGGTTGGCACCATCTGCAACATCGTCCAGAGCGTCAAAATGCCAGACGGCAACATCAAGGTGCTGGTCGAGGGCGTCGAGCGCGCCAAAGCCTCCGAGATCACCGACGCCGACGGCTTCTTTGTCGCCACGCTCCGACGCGGAAAGTCCTCCTTCGAGATGACCCCGGCCGCCGAGCAGCTCATGCAGCGCGTCACCTCGCTCTTTGAGAGCTATGTCAAGCTCCAGCAGTCGCTCAACTACGAAACCATGATCGCCAGCGTTCGCATGGATGAGCCAGCCAAGCTCACCGACATCATCGCCGCCAACCTCCAGGTGGGCATCGAGGAAAAACAGGAGCTGCTCGGCATCTTCGACCCCGCCGCTCGACTGGCCCGCATCGCCGATCTGCTCGATGTCGAGATCGAGAAACTCGACCTCGACCGCAACGTCCAGTCCCGCGTCAAGCGCCAGATGGAACGCGCCCAGAAAGAGTACTACCTCAACGAAAAGATCAAGGCCATTCAGAAGGAACTCGGGCGCGGCGAAAAAAGCGAGTTTGACGAGCTGCGCAAAAAGATTGAAACCAGCGGCATGACCAAGGAAGTCATGGAGAAAGCCATCCAGGAGCTGAAGAAGCTCGAAGCCATGCCGCCCATGTCCGCCGAGTCCACCGTCAGCCGCAACTATCTCGACTGGCTGCTGGCCGTGCCGTGGAAGAAGAAGTCCAAGGAGACCCGCTCCGTCGAGCACGCCGAAAAGGTGCTCAACGAAGACCACTACGGCCTTGAAAAAATCAAGGAGCGCATCCTCGAATTTCTCGCCGTCCGCCAGTTGGTCAAGAACCCCAAAGGCTCGATTCTCTGCTTCGCCGGGCCTCCGGGCGTTGGCAAAACCTCCCTCGGCATGTCCATCGCCAAGGCCACCGGTCGCAAGTTCGTGCGCCTCTCCCTTGGCGGCGTCCGCGACGAGGCCGAGATTCGCGGCCACCGTCGTACCTACATCGGCGCGCTACCAGGGCAGATCATCCAGTCCATGAAAAAGGCCGGAACCAAAAACCCCGTCTTCCTGCTCGATGAGGTAGACAAGATGGCCTCCGACTTCCGCGGCGACCCCGCATCGGCCCTGCTCGAAGTCCTCGACCCGGAACAGAACACCACCTTCCAGGACCACTATCTCGACGTGGATTACGACCTTTCCGAAGTTCTCTTTGTCGCCACAGCCAACGTGCTCCATACCATTCCTGCTCCGCTCCAGGACCGCATGGAGATACTCCGCCTGCACGGCTATACCGAGACGGAAAAACTCGAGATCGCCCGCAATTACCTGGTCAAAAAACAGCGCGAAGCCACCGGCCTCACCGAGAAAAACATCGTCTTCGCCGACGACGCCATTCTCTCCATCATCCGCCACTACACCCGCGAAGCCGGCGTCCGCAACCTCGAGCGCGAGATCGGCAACCTCTGCCGCAAGGTCGCCCGGCGCGTGGTCAAAAACGGCGCGAAGCACAAGGAAAGCATCACCGCCGAAAACATCGGCGACCTGCTCGGCGTGGCGCGATTCCGCGACTCGGAAGTCCACGAAAAAAGCGAAGTCGGCCTGGTCACCGGCCTCGCATGGACCGAGGTCGGCGGCAGCATCCTGACCACCGAAGTGCAGGTACTGGACGGCAAAGGAAAGCTCACCATCACCGGCCAGCTTGGCGACGTCATGCAGGAGTCGGCTCAGGCCGCCCTCAGCTACATTCGCGGCAAGGCCGGCGCGCTCGGGCTGCCCCGCGACTTCTATCGCAACCTCGACCTCCACCTCCACGTGCCCGAGGGCGCTATCCCCAAGGACGGCCCTTCGGCTGGCATCACCATGGCCACCGCCCTAGCCAGCGCGCTCGCCCGCATTCCCGTCCGCCGCGACATCGCCATGACCGGCGAAATCACCCTCCGCGGCAAGGTCCTGCCCATCGGCGGCCTCAAGGAAAAACTCCTCGCCGCGCAGCGCGCCGGCATCTTCGAGGTCATCCTGCCCAGAGCCAATGAAAAGGACATCGCAGACCTGCCCGAAGCGCTCAAGTCCGCCATGAAGATGCACTTCGTCGATCAGATGGACGAGGTTCTCCGCATCGCTCTCGAATCCCCCCTCAAAGCCCTCGACGAAGCCGAGTCCATGCTGGTCATTCCTCCCACCGAACGCGGCGAAGCGCCAGCCGCCCGCCAGTAAACCCGAAAGCCATGCTCCGCGCCCTGGGTATCGCAGTGCTCCTGATAGCCGCCGTCCTCGGCGGCTATCTCTATTGGCTTCACCGCACCCGCGCACGCTACAATGCCCGCTCGCTCTCCGCCGCGCCCACACGCCGCGATGCTCGTCGCGGCAATCAACCTCAAACTCGCACCCTCCACGTACCCGGCTGCGCCAAAGATTTCACCGTCAACGTCGGCGAACTCGTCCAGCCCCAGATCACGCCAGCCTTATCCCGTGCCGCGCTCGACCAGGCCAAAGCCATCTACGGCAAGCCAACCCAATCCCTGAACAACGGAACCCTCGTTTGGCAACAGAACGCCTTCACCCTCATCGAAGCCCATCCCGGAAAGCCCGATAGCTCCCTGCATCTCACCATGCAAATCGGCCACGTCGTCCAGACGCTCGACGACATCGAACTCGGCATCGACTCCTTCAATGCCATTCTCATCAAGATGCGCGACCGCAATCTTCCCGTCGAACAAAAGTTGACCCACGGCAACGACTCCTGGACCTTCACCATTACCGTTCCCTCCGGTTGCGGCCCCGCATGGCAGAGCCAGTACGCCCGCACCCTGCCGGAGACGCCGGAACTGGACCGCGAAACCGCCCCCCGCATCACAAACGGAGTCCTCGGCCAGCCCCAACCCAACGCCTTCCTCAACAAGCTCGCCACCGAATACACCCTCACCCGTCTCAACCCCGACCCGCATTAACACCCGCCAGTCGATCACCCAACGACAGGCACTCAAACCACGGGTACTCAAACGATGAGCACTCAATCGATGCGTACCCGAATGGTGAGCACCCATGATTTGTGGGACAGGAATTCGAGGGACCGGATTTGTGGGGTGGGGATCGGCTAGCCTACGCCGAGCAGGGAGCGGCCGAGGGTGAAGAGGAGAATGGCGAGGGCGATGCGGTAGATGGCGAAGAGGACAAATCCGTGCTTGCGGACCCACATGAGGAACCACTCGACGACGCCGAGAGCGACGATGAAGGAGACGACGAAGCCGATGGCGAGGACGATCCAGCGCTCGGTGGTCATGACCAGCGGGGCGATGGTTTCTGCCTGGACGCCGTGGCCGTGATGGAGGGTTTTGACGAGGTCGTAGCCGGTGGCGGCGAGCATGGTGGGGATGGAGACGAGGAAGCTGAATTCGAGAGCTGTGGAGCGGCTGAGGCCGGCGACCTGACCGGCGGCGATGGTGGTCATGGAGCGCGAGGCGCCGGGGAAGACGGCCGAGAGCGTCTGGCAGAGGCCGATCCAGATGGCCTGGAGGAGGTTCATCTGTTCGACTTCGTTGACTTCGGAGTCCTTGCGTTCGGACCAGGCATCGACGACCCACATGATGACCCCGCCGACGAACAGTGAGATGGCCATGACGGTGAGGTTTTCCAGGTGTTTGCTGATGAGCTTGACCAGCAGGAGGGACGGCGCGGCGGTGAAGCAGAAGGCGATGAAGGTGAGCGAGACGGGATGATTCCAAATGGTCTTGTCGCCGGACTCGCCGCGCGGGAAGGTGCGCAGGAACTCGGTGATGCGGCCCAAAAAGAGAAGGCAGAGGGCCAGAATCGCGCCGAGCTGGATGACGATCGAGTACATCTTCCAGTAGGCGTCGGTGAGGTCGAGATGGAGCAGCGCTTCGGCGATCCGCAGGTGAGCGGTGGAGCTGACGGGAAGGAATTCGGTGAGACCTTCTACGATGCCGAGCAGTACCGAAATAAAGTAGTTGTTCAAACTTCCTCCAGGCAGGGCGCTCGCGGCGCCGTTGGTCGAGCTAAGGCATTTTCCTGAATGCTGTAAACTCTCCGAAGTTCGTGAGGGTGGATTTTTCTTGAGGAAAAATCCAATCCGCAGAATGGTTCTGGTCTACACCTTTCCGGAAAATGCTTTATCGCCAGGGAAACAAAAGGATGCAGGGATTTCAGCGGCAGGTTATG
>JAJZFR010000292.1:0-2715 GCA_021805265.1 Acidobacteriota bacterium
AAAATCGCCATGCTGACTGGATTTTTTCTCAAGAAAAATCCATCCTGACAGCTTTCGGGAAGTTCATAATATTTCGGAAAATGCCCTATTTTGAGGACTTTGCGGGCACCTGTTCGGTGAGGTAACGGTTCATGAAGCTGCGCTGGCGACCGTGGGCGGTGAGGTTGGGATCGAGGACCGGCATCATGTCTGACTGGCCGAAGAAACCGCGTAGCAGCAGAGGATTGGGGCGGAATTTCTCCGGTCCGCCGGTAAACTGGCGGGCGTTGCTGACCATGATGCCCATGCGCCCGTGCATGGGGCGAATGACGCCGCGGATCAGCACGTTCTGGTTCTGGTAGCGGCGCAGTTCGCCGACCTCGCCGTGGTCCTGGTAGAGGCTGAGGATGAGGAATCGGCACTCGGCGTCAGGCATGGAGAGCGGACAGACATCCATGAAGCGGGTTCCGTCCTTGAGTTCGACGACATCGTAGACGTGGGCGCTGACGCAGACGTCCTTGTTCTGGAAGTTCGCGGCCTGGGTGGTGTCGATGCAGTGCTGCTTCGTAGGCTGGGGTTGATTTTTGTGGCCGAGCATCGGGGTGGGAGAGCAGCAGGCGATAGGGATGACCGCTGCGATGAGGGCGAGTTTTGCCCGACGGGGTACGGGAAAACGCATTCTGCTGGCTCCGTGATCCGGCGTTCGGAGGAATGTACAAAGGCTAATGCCATGCGGGATGGAAAGCAAGCGGAGTTATGGGGTCTGTTGAAGCCAATTAAAGCATTTTCCGCAAAGGTGTAGACCAAAATTATTCTGCGGATTGGATTTTTCCTCAAGAAAAATCCACCCCTCTCGAACTTCGGAAAGTTTACAGTATTCCGGAAAATGCCTGAACATCAACCCAGGGGACATTTCTATCGAGGGGATGTGGGGACATTTCTATTGTGGTACAAGAATTGTTCGCTTCGGTCTTGACGTTGTCGCAGTGGAGGGGTACTCTGCTGGCAGATACTGGATTTGGCCACCCACGCCAACCCGGAACGCAACACATCCGCAGCCAGCCCGCTACAGGGGATGCGTTGGGGATATGCGGGTGATCTGCTATCTGATTCTGCGAACTACGCCCAACCCAAACCAGCCCGCTTGATCCATCCAACAACCCATAACCACCGCTGCCGATTGCGCAGCCACGGAGGTCGTTTATCCCATTGAAGATCGCACTGGAGATTACGCCCAATCTTGAGCCCCTGTTCGGGACCCGCGACGAAAACCTTAAGCTGATGGAAGACTCGCTTGGAGTGCGGATTGATTTACGGTCGGATGCCGTGCAGGTGCAGGGACCGGAGGAAGCGGTGGGCCGGGTGCGCCGCGTGTTTGCGGATTTTGAAGCCTTGCGGCGGGCCGGAGTACACCCGCACAACGGCGAACTGAACGCAATGCTGAAGTTGGTTGTAGCGGATCCTGCGGTGACGCTCAAGGGGTTGGCGGACGCTTCGAAACAGCGCTCAGCGGTCGGTGCGGCAGGGGTGAAGCGGACTGTCCAGCCGCGCAGCCTCAACCAGTCAAAGTATGTGGATGCAATTGAACAGTACGATATGGTCTTCGGCGTAGGGCCGGCGGGTACGGGCAAGACGTACCTGGCCGTGGCGATGGCCGTGGCCGCCATGAACGCGAAGAAAGTGAGCCGTATCGTCCTGGTGCGTCCTGCGGTCGAGGCGGGCGAGCGGCTGGGCTTTCTGCCGGGCAGTTTGCAGGAAAAAGTGGACCCCTATCTCCGACCGCTTTATGACGCGCTCTATGACCTCTGCGAGCCGGAAAAAGTGGACAAAATGCTCGAAAAGAACATCATCGAGGTGGCTCCTCTCGCGTTCATGCGCGGGCGGACCCTGAACGATGCGTTCATCATCATGGACGAGGCGCAGAACACCACGACCGAACAGATGAAGATGTTCCTGACGCGGATGGGAAACAACTCGAAGGCTGTAATCACGGGCGATATTACCCAGATCGACCTGCCCAATCCGAAGAAGAGCGGACTGGTCGAGGCGATCAACCTGCTCGAGGGAGTTGAAGGCATCCGGTTCTGTCACTTTGAAGATGTGGACATCGTGCGCCACACACTGGTGCAGCGGATCATCCGTGCCTACGAACAGAAGAACCTGCAACAGGAGCTTCCGCTCGGGCTGGGTGAGCCGATCCCGATCGAGGGCGGCCACGCGGCGAGAGGGCATTCTACGGCTGACGCTGCGCACTCCGTCGTTGGGCGGCGACATGCCAACAAGCCGCAATAAGGCATTTTCCGGAATACTGTAAACTTTCCGAAGTTCGTGAGGGTGGATTTTTCTTGAGGAAAAATCCAATCCGCAGAATGGTTCTGGTCTACACCTTTCCGGAAAATGCTTTCGCCACCGGGAAGCGCGATCTTCCAATTGAATATGCCGTATCATCAGGGATATTGCCGGGCTTGGGACTTTGCCCGGCAATATTTCTGTGAGTCGGTACTGCGCGATGATTCTCTTCGATCCAGACGAAGCTACGGCGAACGACGTTGCTGGCCTGCCAGCGCGAGCGACGCTTCGTCGTGCTCTCTCTGCCGCGCAGACGGCGGTTGGCTTGTCCGGTGAGGTCTCGGTAATGCTCACGACGGACGCGGGAATTCGCAGGCTGAACCGGCGATTCCGTGGCAAGAACAAGGCGACAGATGTGTTATCGTTCCCTGCTGCGGAGCCGGCACT
>JAJZFR010000292.1:2815-18852 GCA_021805265.1 Acidobacteriota bacterium
TTGGCTTGTCCGGTGAGGTCTCGGTAATGCTCACGACGGACGCGGGAATTCGCAGGCTGAACCGGCGATTCCGTGGCAAGAACAAGGCGACAGATGTGTTATCGTTCCCTGCTGCGGAGCCGGCACTGGGGGTTGCCGGCGATCTGGCCATTTCTGTCGAGACGGCGGCGCGGCAGGCAGCGGAGTGCGGACACGGCTTGAATGTCGAGTTGCGCGTACTGATGCTCCACGGGATGCTGCATCTGGCAGGCTATGACCACGAGACTGACGCCGGCGAGATGGCCGTGATCGAGGCGCGGTTGCGGGAACGCCTCCGGCTTCCGCTCGGCCTGATCGAGCGTGCCGGGGGCGATCAGGCTGGACACGGGAAAATGCATCCATGAACGCCGAATGGTTACTTTTGCTTGCGCTTGCCGCGGCACTTCTTACCCTGTCCTCATACATGGTCCGCGTGTATGGGGAGTTCGGGAAGATTCTCTCGCGCGAGGTGCAGGAGAATCTGGACGTCTGGGAGCGTGAGGTTGAGCCACGACTGGGCATGAGCCGGGATCGCGCGGCGCTTTCCGCAGCGATAGGGATGCATCTCGCGATGGGCCTGCTGGCGCTGGGGATCGGTGCCGTGGTGGTCGAGCGCGCTGGCGCGGGGCTGCCTCGGCTTGACGAAGTTGCCCAGGCGGTGATCGGCCTCGCTCTGGCTGTGATCCTTTGTACACAACTGATTCCGTTCGTGCTTTTTCAGCGCACGCGCGGGCGCTGGATGGTGCGGCTCGGCTGGCTGGTTCGCGGCCTGCTTTATGTGGTCTATCCGGTGACTCTGATGGTGGTTTTTCTGGTCTCGATCGCGACCCTGACCGAGCCGCCGATGAGCGTCGAGGAAGAAACATCGGGCGATGTCGAGGCCCTGCTCGAAGCAGGTGAAGAAGAAGGTATTCTCGAGGAAAGCGACCGCGAACTGGTGCGCTCTGCCCTCGAGTTTGGCGACAAGCTGGTGCGCGAGATCATGACTCCCCGCCCGGAGGTCTTTGCCGTGCCGGAGACCCTTACCCTGGACGCGTTTCTCGATGCGCTCCGGGAGCACAATTATTCCCGCGTTCCTGTTTACGCGGGGACTCTGGACGCAGTGACAGGGATCGCGTTCGCCCACGATCTGTTGCAGATTTCCGATCAGGATGCGCCCACCAGGACCGTGGCCACCATTGCGCGGCCCATCGCTCTGGTCCCCGAGACCAAGCGAGGCTACGAGTTGCTCCGCGAGATGCAGCAGGAGAAGCAGCACATGCGTGTGGTCATCGACGAGTATGGCGAGGTCGCCGGCGTGGTTACGATCGAGGATCTGATCGAGGAGATTGTCGGGAAGATCGGCGATGAGCACGAGGATGAAGAGGATGCTCGTGTGGAGGACGCAAAGCGCGAAAGCGATGGCGTCTGGCTCTTGCCCGGCGGCTATGGGGTTGACCGAATCGAGGAGCTGATTGGCGCGCGGTGGCAACCTGAGCCTTCGGCCTATGAGTCGCTGACCGTCGGCGGACTGGTCTGCGAGGTCGAGGGCAGGATTCCGCTGGCGGGCGAGATCATCGAGATCGGTGCCCTGCATGTCGAGATTATGGCTTCGAGTGACCGCCGAGTCGAGCGGGTGCGGCTCCATGCCGTCGGTCTGCCTCAGCACGACGCCGGCCAGGGGACGAACATCGAGGTTGCGAGCGTCAGCGCAACGCCGGACGTGATCGAGAACGGCAACAGCAGAACGGTAGAAAGCAGAAAGGTTGAGCGAAGGTGAAGTCAGGTTTTGTTTCGATTATAGGGCGTCCGAACGCTGGCAAAAGTACGCTGCTGAATGCGCTCGTGGGGGAAAAGGTTGCGATTGTCACCAGCAAGCCGCAGACCACGCGCAACCGGATCCTCGGTGTGGTCGAGGTTGCCTCCACGACGGGTAGTGCCGGCGTCGCCGCCCAGATTGTATTCGTGGATACGCCTGGAGTGCATCAGCCGGGAACGCAACTGGATCGGCGCATGATGCAGGAGGTGCATGAGGCGCTCGAAACGCGCGATGCCGTGATTCTGCTGGTGGATGCGAGCCGGGAACTGCGCTTGCCGGAAGAGGCTGCGGAGGTAGACGTGCTTCCGGAGACACCGGAGTTGGCAGCCGGACCCGCTGCACAGCCTGCGCACCAAGCCAGGGAGTTGCGCGGCAAGGAGTTGAGTAGCAAAGATTTGCGCAGCAAAGATTCGCGCGGCAAAGATTCGCATACCGCGGACTGGCGCAGCGAAGACGCTTTTCTGTTGAGCCTCATCGCCAGGCTCGATTGCCCCGTCCTGCTGGTCGTGAACAAGATCGACCTGGTGCGCCGCGAGGAGTTGTTGCCGCTGATCGACCGGCTGAGCAAGCTGCATGACTTTGCCGCTGTCTTCCCGGTGAGCGCGCGCAAGCGGGATGGGCTGGAGCGGATGGTCGCCGAGTTGGTGCGGCTGCTGCCGAAGGGCGAGCGATATTTCCCCACCGAGCAATATACGGACCAGCCGGAACGATTCCTGGTGGCCGAACTGATCCGCGAGCGGATTTTGATGGAGACCGGCGAAGAGGTTCCCTACGCGTCAGCGGTGGTGATCGAGCGGTTCGAGGAGCCAGCCGAGGCTCCAGCCAAAGCCAAAAAGCCCAAAAAGCCAAGAATGCTCAAGGGCGGCATCCCCGCCCCCGAGCGGGAATCGCTCACCAGCATTGCCGCGGCGATTTACTGCGAGCGCGAAGGCCAGAAGGCGATCCTGATCGGCAAGGGCGGTGCCAAACTCCAGGCCATTGGTACGAGCGCCCGGCGGGAGATTGAAGGTCTGCTGGGAACGCGCGTCTATCTCGAGTTGCGCGTGATCGTCAAGCCCGGTTGGCGAGAGTCGCGCGGCTTTGTCGAGGACCTGGACTGGCGGCGACAGATGGAAGAGATAGGCCAGCGCCAGGCTGCGCTCGCTCTGACCCAGGATGAAAAGCCGGAGTAAAGGAGCGAAAATGCTATCGCCCGACGCGTCCTCTGCCAGTCGCTTTCACGGAGTACATGCGTTTGTCGGCCATGCCGAGGATGGCGTGGACGGTTTTCCCGTCGGCGGGGAAGGTGGCCAGGCCCACACTCGAGCCAATGGACAACTCCCGCCCGGAGCGCATCCCGAACACGGTGTCGGTCAGGCTTTGATGAAGGCTTGAGGTCAGTTCCGTGGCCTGCTCGCGTGAGGTTCCGGGCATCAGGACGACGAACTCGTCGCCGCCATAGCGGAAGCAGAGGTCGGTTTTGCGGCTCAGCGCGCGGAGCCTGCGGCCAAAGCAGCCGAGCAGCTCGCTGCCGATCAGATGACCGTGTACGTCATTGACCAGCTTGAAGTTGTCGAGATCGAGAAACAGCAGGCTGAACTCGTTGCGCCCCTTCTGCTGGATTTCGCGCTCCAGCAAGGTGTAGAGGTGGCGCGCGTTGAAGAGCCCAGTCACGTCGTCCGTGATCGTCAACTGCTGGGCGCGGGAGACATCCTGGGCGTTTTCAATGGCGATGGCGGCGTAGTCGGCCAGAATGTGAAGAAAGGCGATGGTGTAGTCGGAGTTATCGTCGAGATTGGGGTTGAGGATTTCGAGTACGCCGTGGGTTCCCCGCCGTCCGCGGATGGGAATGGCCACGGCTGAGCGAATGCGGAACCCTTTGGTCTGGTTGACTTCGGCGATCCTGGGATCATCGGTGGCCTCGGGCAGGATCAGAGTTTGGCCATATTGCGCCACCCACCCCGCCAGACCCTCGCCGACTTTGACCCGCAGATCATCCAGCGGGGAATGGGAGCTGGCTCCGGTCAGCGCGTAGTACAGTTCGTTGCTCTCTTCGTCGAGCATCAGCAACGCCCACAGATCGGCAGCGACGAATCGATTCATCTGCTCGAGTATGGTGCGCAGGATGTCGTCCAACTCCAGGCTCGAGGTGAGCGATCGAGCCAGTTTGTGGAAGACCATCAGGTCTTCAAGCGGCATGCGGACCGACGAGTTTGGAGAGCTTGAGGAGTTCATAGACAACCGGTTCAATAGCCTGATTGTAATCGGCCTGAGCGAAAGGGCGAAAAATGATCAGCCGCCGATGTGGACCATGGACCGGGAGGGCTTCAGGAATCCTGGTTCGCCGATGTGGTGGCGGGCCTCTTTGGTGTTGACGGCCTCGACGATGAAGCTGCGAAGTTCGTCGTCGGAGGCGTCGCGGCGGGCCAGGCCGTGGAGATCGTGTTCGCGGTGGGAGAACAGACAGGTGCGAATCTTGCCGTCGGAGGTTAGCCGGACACGGCTGCATGCGCCACAGAAGGCCTGTGTGACCGGCGCGATGATGCCGATTTCGCCCTTGCCGTCGGCGAATCCGTAGCGACGCGCGGTTTCGCCCGCCGTGTTCGCCGCCAGCAAACGAAGCGGGTGAACTCGCTCGATGCGTTCGACGATCTCAGTCAGCGGTACGACCATCGCCGGGTTCCAGAGCCGACCCTCTTCGAGCGGCATGAACTCGATGAAGCGAACGATCACATTCTCCTCGCGCGCGAACGCGGCGAAGGCCTCCACCTGATCGTCGTTGAAGCCGCGCATGAGAACGCAATTGATCTTGACCGGGCCGAGACCCGCCAACCGGGCAGCGCGGATGCCGCGCACTACCGCCGGAAAGCTGCCTGGAATCCGTGTGATGCGCTCGAAGGTGGCCTGATCCACGGCATCCATACTCACCGTGACGCGGCTGAGCCCAGCTTCGCGAAGCGGACGCGCGAGATCGTCCAGAAGATGGCCATTCGTAGTGACGGCGATGTCCAGCCGACCGCCAGAGACGGTGCGCAGCGCGGAAAGCTGCCGGACGATGGTCGGAAGGTCGCGGCGCAGCAGCGGCTCGCCCCCGGTCAGCCGAACCTTCTCAATCCCGAGCGAGACGAAGACGCCGATCAGACGGAGATATTCCGCAGTGGTCAACTCGGCGTACTGCGCGCCGACCTCGCCGGTACGACAGTACACGCATTTGTAGTTGCAGCGGTCCGTGATTGAGACGCGAAGATCAGAGATGATGCGGCCGTGGCTGTCGCGCAGCCGGTCGCAACGATCTTCAGGATGGGGATGCACGGCGATACCAGGAGCGGTTTCCCGAACCTCGTCCGGGGTTGCTTCTGGAGCCGTGCGTGGGAAGGTCGCCATCCAACTACAGGCTACTCGAAAGCAGTGGCCTTGCGCCAGCGCGTACCGCTCGGGGCCTGAGGGTCCAGTGTATGGGGGTGGATGCCGCGAACCGGCGCCAATATCGTTTGCCGTCTGCCGTAGTACCTGTACAGGGTGCCCAACGTCTCGATTCTCAGACTTGGAATTCTCCAGGAATCCTGGATAAAATCGCGCCTGAGACCTAGTCGATGACCGGAATCCCGCGACGGAGGTAGGTGCCCACGGATCCAGCGACCAGAACAATGGTGACCGCAATGGCCATGTAGTACGCCATTGGGTGCGCCCAGCCCGGTGAATAGCTGAGATCCTGACCCACCCACAGCGAAAGCAGCACACTGATGACGGCGAACTGCCCGGCTATTACCTGCAGGGTGAGGCCCCAGTCGCGACGCTTGTCCAGTGCTTCCACCTGGTCAGGGGTAAGGTTCCGTTCCTCGGGGGGCAGCAGCATATTGGCCATGCGGTTGAAGTCTCCTCAGAGAGTTGCCTGGGAAAGTACATACTCCAGGCTCTCAGACGATTGTAATCGGGCTATGGGGCAGAAATGCAACCCCGAATGGGAAAGAAATCTCCGAGCGTCTCAGGATGAGGCAAGGACAAGACTGGGAACGGGCACAGGAACTCGCCCGATGCCGCGCCGAAAACAAAAAGATCAGTTATCGAGGAATGCCAGCGACTGGAGCGCGGTAATCTCGAAGCGTTTGCGGCAGCGTACATTGCCACAGGCCACCTGGTCGTCGCGGCGGACCATATAGGCCTGGGCCTTGGCAAAGCGCGCTCGGTCGCGCTCATCGGCGTTGCGAGGCAACTGGGCACGTTTCCGGCGCACCACCCACTGGATCAGGTGTTCGCTCGGCTGGCCGCAGTGCGGGCAATTGAGGGTGTGTTTGCGCTGCTCGGTGGTTTCGTTGAAAAAATCGCGTTCTTCGATCATGACGTACCGCTTTCCTTCTGCTCAAAAGTATTCCATACTCGGCAGTATCATGACCAAACGCAAAGCGGACAAGTTCAGCGTGACCAAGGCCGTGAAGGCGAATGCGCGAGAGCAGGTCGGCCAGCCCAGGCCAGCACGGGCGATTCTCCCGCGCCCCAAAAATGAGCAGCGGGGAGCCAAGCACAAGTCCACCCTCGAAGATACTCTTCGGCGGGAGGATTGACTCTTCGCCCGATGGGGCATCTCTTATTCTTTACCGTCGATTCCCGTATCCTCGAATCGAAAGTCCTTTCCCGCCCGGCGATCCAGGTGTACGGGAATTCCACTGATAAGCCCCTGATAGTCGGTGAGACGCTTGCCAAGGATCATCAGCCCATTGGGGGTGATTTCATATTCGCGAATATCCTTCGAATGATTTCCGCCACGCATCTTGATCACCGTCAGAATCTTGCGGAGCTGGCCATCGATCGAGACATAGCGCAGCCGGATGATGTCGTCTGTGAGGAAAGAAATCGAGTACGTACTGAAAGGAAATTCAGTAAACGATTCATCTACCTCAACGGTACTCAGAATAGTCACGCCGATTCCGGTCAAGGCGAAGATCATGCGGTACAGCGATTCGCGAAAGTCGGCGCGGAAGCCTGGCGCGAGTGCCATCTCAAAGCCTGCTAGCGAGTCGATGACCAGGCGCCTGGCACCGATCTTATGCACTGCGTCGAGAATCGAGTGCATCGTTTCATCTACCGAGAGATCGAGTGGACGGAGATAGAGGATTTTCAGTTTTCCGTCATTCTGTGGCGTCTCGAGGTCCAGGCCCAGACTGGCAGCTCGCTCCGCATATGCCTGCGGCCGTTCTTCAAAGACAGCCACAATTCCAGGTTCTCCCTCGCGTATCCCCTCGGCAATGAACTGCGTTGCCAGGACGGATTTCCCGGTCCCTGAAGACCCGGCAACGAGAACGCTGTCGCCCTCGCGAACGCCACCGCCCAGCATCTCATCCAACGCGGGAATTCCGAACGAAAGTCGTCGTTGGCTGGGTGAATTCTTCCCATGTCCCGTCAACCCGAAGGTCCGCGAGAAGGCCTGCACTCCCGCATCCGTGATGCGGAATGTATGCAACCCAGGCACGGAATTCTGGCCGCGCAGTTTGATAATCTGCAACTTCCGCACCACCGAATTGCGTTCCGCACTCTGACGCATCCAGAACAGTCCGTCGGCAACCGTAAAAATCGGATTATCCCGTAACTCATCCTCAGCGTATTCCCCAATCAGAAAGGTTGTCGCCTGCCAACTGGCCAGGAACAACGCCAGACGCTGGATGAACGATTGCAGGTCCATGCTGCTTTGCGGCTTTCGCACCATGGTGCGGAAGGAGTCCACGACCACGACTGCCGGGTTGGCATTTTCAACTTCTCGGGTAATTTCATCCAGAACCGCGCCCATATCCTGCTCCAAAACCACCTGGCTCAGGTTGATAAAGCGGATCGAACCGGGCAGCATCGCAGGATCGAAGAACGTGTACTGTTGCTGGTAGCGCAGCATTTTGATGGCGGATTCCCCAAGAACAGTGAAATAGAGAGCAGGGCGCTCCGGCGTCGCGTTGGCAAACACAAACTGGTGCGCCAGCGTCGTCTTTCCGCTTCCTGGCGCGCCCGCGATGATGTTGAACGAGAACTCCGGCAGGCCCCCACCCACAATCTCGTCCAGGCCCGGAACCCCTGTGGGTAGTTTGTTGATCTTCACTTTGTCTTGGGTGCTCACGCTTTTCTCCCATTCCCTGAATTGTGATCGTAAAAGGCTGCGCCCGGCCACGCATCGCGCAGAAGGCTGGTTGTGAGTGCTTCGCCAAGGAAGATGTGGAGCAGGCAAAGCACACGGGCGATGAGAACGATCCCTGCCTCGCTGGCAGCGTACTCGCCTGACTCATCCTTGTTCATCCTGTCAGTCTCGATTTCATATTTCGAGTCCTCGAACCCTTGCAAATATCCATCCGGCGAAATCCGGACAGCGCTCAAACCCGCAACTTCCGTTCTGGCTAATGTCAGAGCTCGGGATGCGATCGACTGAAAACCGGCAACTCCGGCGAAGGCGCTAAGGCTCCGGCGTAATTTCTCATAGACACGAAGGGTAGCCGACTCTGTTAGGTCAGAGAACTTATCCGTCGTATCTTCGTAAGCCAGGAGACGACAGGCCAGATCTCGCATTTCTGGCGGAGTTTTCATGTTCAACTCTGCAACACTCCAGGAGGAAGATTTCAAGACCGATGTCATCTCTCGGGGATGGTTCAGGGGGATGATTCACCCGCTTCGAGAAACTCAATTCACATAGCCATTCGTTGCCGGCTTCGGGCCGCCCTCCTGCGAGCCGCCAGCCTTGCTGCGGATGAGTGTGTAAATGTCCAAAACCGCTGCCACATTCCGAATATTCCCGGCTACGCTCATCAGTCCCTCTTCCATTTCTGCATGCTTGTCCGCCAGAATCTCGATGCGTTCACTCACATGCCGGAGTTCGTCGGCTTCCAAAAGAATATCCTCGAACGGGCTGAGGTCAGCAGTTCCTGATCCGGTGAATGGAATATCATGACTCGCCGGCTCTTCGCGCGGCTCCGTTTTGCGCTCAACCTGAAGTCGTACATCTTCCATTAAACGCAGCATCGTTGCCTCGCCAAGAAAGATAAGAAAGAGTCCAAGCAACTGCTCAATCAGTAGGACTCCGCTCTCGTTGTCCTCATCCAGGCCCTTTTTGGTTTCTATTTGTCCAAGACCGCTCAAGGTGCCATTCTTCGTTACCTCCACCTTGTTGAGCCGGGTCGTTTGCCCTTTGGCCAGGGCGAGCGCTCTCGAAGCGAGAGCATGAAAAGCATCAATACCAACCGGTGCGCTCAGTTGCTGGCGAAGTTTCTCGTAGACGCGAAGAGTCACAAGCTCGGTTTGCTCGGGGTGCGTGTCGGCATCACTTTCACAGGCAACAAGCCTGCGCGCCCAGTCCGAAATCCTCGGGGAGGATAGCATCTTCTCTCACTTATCATGCTATGCGCCGTGGTAAGCGCGAAGCGTCTTTGACGATAATACTCTTCCATCGGTTGCCATGCGCGTGAAGTTAGCCGCGCACCATTATTCACCATTTCCTGACTCTACTAGACTGCAATCCCATGCAAAAGAATGAGCAAGCATGACCGGATCAGATATTTCGTCGGGCATCCAGGTCAACTCCGCGCTGGCCAGGGCGAAAGCGTGGACAACTACCCGATTGCGGTTGGCCGACAAGGGGTTTCTGACAAGGTTTGCGTATGTATGGTTGCCGATTCAGGGTTGCCCGGCGCTGTATGGGCCAGGCAGGAGGGGAGGTTTGGGTTGGCCTGTCGCCGCAGCAGGCGCTGCAGAGGGCGCGGCAACAGCCGTGCGGTTCGAGTAAATGCGAAACATCACTCCCAGGTCCAGCGCCTGCGCGACCGGTTGCCCACCTTTCATCGCTGGCTGAAACGTCGCTTTGCGAATGGCCGCGACTGCGCTTTCATCCAGGCCAAAGCCGATAGGGCGCATAACCGCGATCTCTTCCGGCTTGCCGCTCGCACCGATGACAACCCTGTACAGTGCGCGGCCCGCGATCCCATTCGCCTGGGCAAAATCGTTCGAGTCTGGTGCGATCGAGGTCACCAGGCGAGCCGGGTGGTCCACCGCGCTGCGCGGAAGCACCCCTGGCGGCTGAAAGTCCTTGCCAGACTCCTGTGCGGTGAAATATAGCTGCCAGAACTCGGGCATTGCGACGCGCATCGACGAATCAAGGCTCGTGGAGAAGATACGATCAATCGCCTGATCGAGCAGCCTGTGCGCTGCGGCTGGCGATGGGGTGGAATGAGCCTTCTCCGAGTGGGTATCTTGAGATTGTGCAGGACTTGCGGCTTGCGGTGGTGGCATTTCCGGCGCGTTGGTCGCGGCGTGAGTCGCCGGACTCGATAAGGTGCCTGTGGGGCTTGGCTTGCCCGGCTTTTCTTTGTGGTCTTTGGATTTTTTTGGCTTCACCACCAGTTCGCGTTCGATGCTGATACGCTGAACCTTTTTTCGCGCAGTGATGCGCACCTCATCGACCGCCTTCTGCGGGTCTTCGTACGGCAGCGCGCCCAGGAAATGCATCGCATAGCGCGCCCCATCCAGCTCGACCTTGCGTTTGGTGAAGTGGATTCTTTCGACCTGGATGAGGCCCAGCGTGAACGAGCCTTTCACGGGGTTACCGACGGGGTCGCCTTGCTGGTTGAAACTGAGATTTTCTCCGAGATAGCCGCCGCGCAGGTAGAGCATTTTGCCCACCAGTCGCGCCTTCAGCTCGTCTTCGATCTGGCTTTCGGATATCTCGCCGGGGACAGGCTTGGGCGGGACGACGGCAGCAGGTTTGCCTGCTGTTTGCGACTCGGCGGGCTGCGCAAACACTGGCTGCGCGGCCCCCATCTCGCCGATGAGCGCAAAAAAGTACACCAGCGAAAAAGCTGCGGGGCGAAGGAAATCTCGGCGCTGAAATCTCTGCATGGAGGAGACCTGTCGAGCCAACTGTAGCAGGAAAACGGTCGCTGATAATGAGGAAATTTGGTTAAGGTTTGTCGCCCGGCCTGCCCCCTGGTGGCCGGGACGGGTGATCGAGTCGCCACAGGATGCGGCGAAACAGCCCCATCATGCGTCGCAGATCCGCGTCATTCGGCATCAGGCGACGCAGCAGGATGCGCAGCGCTTCGCCGTTGGCCGAGCGTAGTCCGCGCGTCGCATAATTGGCTTGTTCCATCGTTGCTTCCACCAGCTCAGCCAGGCGTTCAAGCTGTTCGGAAGAGGGCAACTGGCCGGAGGTCCGCAAAGGGAACCCATCGAGCGGCGAGAGCGGACTGAATGCCGAATCGGTGCCGCGCGAAAGCTCGTAGAGGCAGACAGCGACTGCCTGCCCGAGATTCATCGATGGCTGCTGGTCGGCGGTTTCAATGACCGCGATGGCGTGGCACCAGGAGAGGTCCTCGGCGGTGAGGCCGTGCTTCTCGGAGCCGAAGACCAGCGCGACGCGGGGCTGTGCAAAGCCAGTGGTCGCGCTGGAGCCGGCTGGCTGGCTGTCGAGCGCCCGGCGTAGCCACAGGGCAGCCTCGGGCAGCGCGAGGGCGCGCTGCTCCGGGCGTCTCCGGTCGAGCGACCCGGTACCGATCACCAGCTTGCAGCCCCCAATGGCCTCTGCCAGTGTGTCGAAGACGCGAGCCTCGCGCAACAGCTCCGGCGCGCCGACAGCCGATTTTGCCTCCGCCCAGTTCACAGCAAAGGGCGCGACAATAGCCAGCCGTTCCAGGCCAAAGTTGGCCATCGCCCGCGCCGCAGCACCAATGTTGAGCGGATTGCGCGGCCTGACCAGTACAACGTCAACACGCTCGGCTTGGGATGGGGTGAGCAAGAACTGATTGTACGAAATTGTGCGAAAGCCTGAGCAGAGAGTGTAAGAAGCGCAACGCCGATAGTGTTAACAGGCCCTGGTATTGGTTGGACGAGAGGCCGATCAAGGCTGGATGATGGATGACAGGAATGAATGATCCGGGGGAAACAAAAGTGAATTGTACTGCCAGGAGAAGTGAGTTGGCCGACGAGTTATGCGCCCTCGCGAGAAAATGCTCGGCGCGGGGCTGGACACCGGCAACGGCGGGTAACTTCAGCTTCCGCGACGGTGTTGAAGAGGGCGATAGCGGCAGGATATGGATCAGCGCGAGCGGGCTGGACAAAGGCGCAATGACTCCAGCGAACCTGCTCGAGATTGCGCTCGCCAAGGCTGCGCCGGGGTTTCGCCTGGTGCAGGCGGGCGACCAGGCACAGCCCTCCGCCGAGACCAGCCTCCATGCCGTGATCTATCGCGACAGACCGCTCGCGCGCGCCATTGCGCATGTGCATTCGGTGTGGAATACGCTGCTATCGGAGCGATGCACGAAGCAGGGCGCGATGCCCGGCGCTGTGTCGCTCTGTGGCTACGAGCTGCTGAAGGCGCTCGATGGCGTAACCACCCACCAGCATCGGGAACTGGTGCCGGTACTTGAAAACTCGCAGGATTACGTTGCGCTCGCGGCCGAGCTGACCCATACTCTGGAGCGATTTCCCGCTGCGCACGGTGTGCTGCTGCGCGGGCATGGGCTTTATACTTGGGGCAAATCGATCGCCGAGGTCTGGCGGCATGTCGAGGCGCTCGAGTTTTTGTTCGAGACCGAAGCGCGAAGGCAGATCGCGGGCTGGTAGCCGCGAAAGGAGTGGGAGCGATGGCAGTGGTTGGGTTGCTCGATGCGAGCGCGAAACAGACGCGGACGATTACAGAGGATGACGCCGTGCGCGCGGCGCTTGGCGCGGTCGGCGTGGACTACGAGCGGTGGGATCTCTCGCGCGTGAGCGAAGATGCACCCGCCGACGAAGTTCTCGCCGCCTACGACCAGGAAATCGAGCAGATGAAGCGCCGGGGCGGTTACACAACCGCTGACGTGATCGACGTGACGGCTGAGACGCCTGGCCTGGACGCGATGCTGGCGCGTTTCGACAAGGAACACACCCACGCTGAAGACGAGGTGCGCTTCATCCTGAGTGGGCGAGGAATTTTCTTTCTCCATGCCGAGGGCCACCCGGTTGTTTCTGTCGAAGTCACTGCTGGCGATCTGATCCGTGTGCCGCGCGGGACAAAGCACTGGTTTACGCTCTGCGAAGACCGACGGATACGCGCGATTCGCTGGTTTCAACAAACCTCGGGATGGACGCCTGAATACACCGGTTCCGGCGTGGATCGAGGCTTCGAGCCGCTGTGTTTCGGCCCCGCTTTTCTCGGCCAGCGCGTCCCGACGACGATTGCACTATGAGCGAGCGACCGAGGGTCTACCTGCTGGATGTGGAGGGGACTGTCGCGCCGCTTTCGCTGGTGACGGAGCAGCTTTTTCCGTACGCGCGAAAACATCTGGAGCCTTTCCTTCGTGCGCAGGTGAGGGAGCCGTGGATCGACCCCGAGCTTGCCGCTGACCTCGCCTTGCTCTCCCAGGAAAATGCCGTGGAGGATCGAACAGCCGAGACACCCATGCTGCCATGCCCGGCCGAGGACGAAAGCTGGGAATCGAACGTCCCAGAGGCAGCGGCATACTTGCATTGGTTGATGGATCGGGACCGAAAATCGACTGCGCTGAAGGCGCTGCAAGGCCGCGTCTGGCGCGATGGATTCGAGTCCGGCGCACTGGTTGGAACGCTGTTTGACGATGTGCCCCGAGCCTTCGAGCGCTGGAGCGAACAGGCTCGGGTAGCGATCTATTCATCGGGATCGGTCGAGGCGCAGCGGCTGCTCTTTCAGTATTCGAGCGCCGGAGATTTGACGCCATATATCGCCGCCCATTTTGACACACGAGTCGGGCCAAAGAGGAGTGCTTCGAGTTACCTCCACATCGCGGAAGCCATGGCCGTAATGCCGCAGGAGATATTGTTTTTCTCCGACGTAGTCGCAGAACTGGACGCTGCGCGCGAGGCGGGATGCGCAACGCGTCTGGTGGTGAGGCCGGGAAATGCCTCAGTCGCACCGCACACCCATCCCGTGATTCTCGGACTGGATGGCGAATGATGGCGAATAGCACAGTCTCCAAAGTTGCGTACCGGAGGCACAGAGATAGAGTCGGCACTTTCGAAAGGAATCTCTCATGACCGGAATCGTACTGGCAGTTCTTTTGTTTTTCATTCCAACTCACGCAAAGGAGTCACCCGTGGTTCATCACGCGCAAGGTACATTTACGGTCGATGTCAAACCCCTTTCTCCTGCGCCTGCCGAGGGGCTGGCGCGCTTCTCCATCAACAAACAGATGCACGGCGATCTCGAAGCCACCACAGTGGGCGAAATGCTGACCGGCGGCGATCCAAAGCAGGGCAAAGCGGGCTATGTGGCGATCGAGCGGGTGACCGGTACACTCGACGGCCGGCACGGCAGCTTCGCGCTCGAACACATGGCGACCATGGACGCGAATGGGCCGCAGATGACCGTTCTCGTCGTGCCGGGGTCTGGGACCGATGCGTTGCAGGGGATTGCCGGAAAATTCCTCATCCACATCGAAAACGGGAAGCATTCCTGGGAACTCGATTACACACTTCCCGAATGAATTCCTGACCTGGCGACAGTGGCGGCGAATCAATGGCTGAGTTAGGCTCGAAGAGTGATCTTTGAGAATTCAGCGGTGGGCGTGTTGCATGAACTCCAGAAGACGCCCTACGTCCGCTTCAGCGTACTCGCTGTCAGCTCGATCTTTTTCCTGGTGGATCCGTTCGCTGCAATTCCCTCTTTTCTTGCCATTACGGCTGGCGCAGACAAGCAGCGGCGTTCGCGCATGGCGCGCAAGGGAGCGATCACCTGCTTCATTGTTCTCACCTCGTTTGCGCTCGCGGGTCGTGCGATCTTTCGCATGTTTGGGATTACGCTGCCCGCCTTCGAGATTGCTGGCGGGTTGATCCTGCTGCTCATCGGCCTCGACATGCTCGAGGCCAAGCGGTCCGCAACCCAGGAAGCAAGCGGTGACACCGAGGAGGCTTCCCATAAGGAAGACGCCGGGATCGTGCCACTGGGAATTCCCATGCTTGCCGGGCCAGGCGCGATTTCGAGCGTAATGGTGCTGGTAGGCCAGGTGACTGTTGCGTGGCAGATGCTGGCGATTCTCGGCTGTATCGCACTCACGGCGCTGGTGAGCTATCTGGTGCTCTCCGGGGCAGACCAGGTGCGGCGCGTACTCGGCGAGACCGGAATTCGGATTCTCGTGCGCATCATGGGTCTGCTGCTGGTGGCACTGGCAATGCAGTTCTTCGTCAATGGTCTGACCGATCTTGGGCTGATTGCCCATTCTCTGAACGGTGCCAGCTAAGAGCAAACCAGTTCGGACTCCGCTGAAAAAGATCGCATGGAGTGAAAACCATTGCCCAGAGCGGCGGCAAGGCATCTATAGGAGACGGTTTCCACAGGTATCCACAGGAAACGGGATCGTTCGGGGTTGCATTTGTGCGCTGGTGTTGCTATTCTCAGGAAGTCGCAAGCAGCCTGGTAACAAATCAAAGATTGATTGGGATTAGTTGAGGTTGGTTGCGGTGAGAGAAGCAGGCAGGGAAGAGAAATTAACCAGCTTGCAATCAAACGTATAGTTTGATACTCTCAGAAAGTTGCAGTAGAGCGGTGGGCTTCCGGATGTGTAAGCGTCCTAGGTAAGGGAAGCAGGTTCGTTGGGACAGGCGAGGCAAGTGCCCCTGATCCCCTGTAGGGAATCCTCCAGAGAACATACCATTGCATGACCCGGGACTTGTTCCCGCGAGCCTCTATCGGCTCGGGCAAAAGCTGGTCGATCTTTGAGAATTTGCGCAGTAGCGATCACATTGGACACGCATCTTGAAGCGAGTCGAAAGTTGATCCACCGAGTTGCAACCGTCGGTCTAGGGACATGGACGGCTCGGGTTTGGATTAACCTAAGGCTTGACAAAACTTCAAGATATGCGATAGTCTGGTTGAGGCGCTAAAAACCGTAAGTAGCGAAAGCGAACACGGGATGCGCACAAGTTCGAGGACAGCCGAAAGCAATTTCGGACCTCGATCCAAACGGCACCGCTCAGGCGGAGGGCTGTAAGGATCTTTGACAATAGGTTGAACGTGCCAGTCGTGAGAAGACAAGCAGCTTTGGCTTGATCTTTCTCACAAGGTAAGTCGTCATGAGCCTTCGGGCGGCATGGCGCTGTTGGACCCGCTGACCTCCGTCAGTCGAGTCCGGCAAGTAATAAACAGTTTCAAACGAGAGTTTGATCCTGGCTCAGAATCAACGCTGGCGGCGTGCCTAACACATGCAAGTCGAACGAGAAAGGGGAGCAATCCCTGAGTACAGTGGCGCACGGGTGAGTAACACGTGAC
>JAJZFR010000445.1 GCA_021805265.1 Acidobacteriota bacterium
TCTCGATGAGTGTGCGCAGGAAGGCCGATGAAGCTGTGGCCGTTCGCTGCCTTCTGCGTGACATCACAGCCCAGAAACAACGCGAGCGCCGCTTGTCCCTGCAACTGGTGGTCAGCCAGATCATTGGCCAGAGCGCATCGTCTCAGGTGGCTTCGATCCGCATTCTGGAGACGCTTTGTCTTTCCCTCGACTGGGACACAGCGATACTCTGGCTGGTTGAGCAGCCGCACGCGTCACTTCGTTTTCACTCCGGGTGGACGTCGCCAGGCCAACAGAGCGACGCGTTCCTCCAGCAGTGCATGCATCTCGCTGCCGGACACAGCCCCGACCTGGCTTCGCGTGTTGTCGGCCAGCAGCATACTGTCTGGATCGAGAGCCTGGCGGGTCATCGCGAAAGTAGATTCCAGGCAACGCACTATGGCCTTACATGCGGATGGGCAACTCCCGTCCGGGTGGGAAACGGTCTCATCGCAGTCCTCGATTTTTACAGCCGACAGGTACGGCAGGAAGATCGCGAGTGCATTGCAACCGTCGAGACAATCTCAGCGCCGCTCGGTCAGATGCTGGCCCGCTCCCGCGAAGAAGAGCGCGTCGAGGAACTCCACCACACGCAGCAGATTCTTCTCGACACGATTGACGACGGGATATGTGCCGTTGGAGAATCCGGCACCGTAACACTCCACAATCCTGCCGCTGCGAAATTGCTGCGCAACGAAGCCTCGACCATGCTCGGCCTGCCACTGCATGAACTGCTCCACGGAAGTGTGTCGAGCGGAAGCAACTGTGCGGAGAATTGCCTTCTGCTGATCGCCCTGCAACAGCGAAAGGCCACGTCGGGCGAGATCACGATCTTCCGACGTGATCGATCATCCTTCCCGGCGGAGTTCTCGCTCACTCCTATTCTCGAAAATGGGCGGTTTTCCGGCTCGGTGCTCAGCTTCCGCGACATCACGCAGCGTTTCGCTCTCGACCGCATGAAGGATGAGT
Source organism: Acidobacteriota bacterium (assembly GCA_021805265.1). Lineage (GTDB taxonomy): Bacteria > Acidobacteriota > Terriglobia > Terriglobales > Acidobacteriaceae > Acidicapsa. Next base: position 988 of record JAJZFR010000445.1, read on the forward strand.
TCGTCTCGACCGTGAGCCACGAACTGCGTACACCGCTGACCTCGATTCGTGGTGCTCTGGGACTGCTCTCTTCCGGGATTCTTGGCCCGCTCAACGAGAAGGCTGCCAATCTCCTGCGCATCGCGCTGTCGAACTCGGATCGGCTGGTTCGGCTCATCAACGACATCCTCGATCTCGAGCGCATTCAGAGCGGGCGAGAACCGCTCGCCTTCCGTCCTGTCGCGCTGAGCGAGATCGTTCAGCAAGCCATCGACGGCATGCATCCCGTGGCCGAGGCAGCCAGCATTCAACTGATCCAGGACGCCAATGCCGTTCAACTCAATGCCGATCCGGATCGACTGCTACAGGTGATCACCAATCTGCTTTCGAACGCCATCAAGTTCTCGCCGGTTGGCTCGACCGTATCTGTCACGCTGCGCACCGGTTCGAGCGGCGTGATTCTCTCGGTCATCGATCAGGGAAGAGGCATCCCTGCCGACAAGCTGGATACGATATTTGACCGCTTCCAACAGGTCGATGCCTCCGATTCACGCCAAAAAGGAGGCAGCGGTCTCGGTCTCGCCATTTGTAGAACCATCGTCGAACAACACGGCGGAAAAATCTGGGCGGAACGCAATGCGGTCTGCGGATCAACTTTCCGAGTGCTACTTCCCTTTCAGCCGATGATCGAGTCGTACAAATCGGAAATCGCCTCGGTTGCGTTCGATCATGGACTAATCCTCATCGCCGACTCGAACGACCTCACACGCTCCTCCATTGCCAACCAGCTACGTCGGCAGGGCTACTCCGTGCTGGAAGCAGCGAACATGGAGCAAACCCTCGATGCACTCTGGTTCGACAAGGAAGCTAAAATCCCCGCTGAAATCGAGGCCATTCTGGTTGACACGTCTCTTGATAGCCTGAACGGCTGGGAGATACTTCCACTCCTCAGAAAACATCCTGCGGCAAGTGTGATTCCTATTGTTTTGCTGAGCGTCGATCATAAGGACCCATCGATTCCTCTGCCAGAGGGCGCGGATGGCTGGATCCCCAAGCCGGCACAGGATCATGCTCTGCTCCACGAACTGGCGCGGGTACTGTCTGTGCCCGGAGAAAAGGCACGCATCCTTGTGGTCGAAGATGATGTCGATCTCGCGCGGGTCATCGGCGCTGTTTTTTCACGCGACGGCATCGAAGTGAAGCTCGTTCATACGAGACAGGATGCATTCAGCGCATGCCTCAGCTTCAGGCCGCAACTGATCGTACTGGACCTTTCCCTTCCCGACGGCGACGGATTCAATGTGGTTGACTGGCTTCGCCAGGATGACGACCTGGCGCATCTGCCGCTGGTGGTCTATTCCGCCCGGGAAATCCCTGCCTCAGAGCGTTCGCTGTTGCAACTCGGCCCCACACAGTTCCTCACCAAAGCCCGCGTTCAGCCAGAACAACTGGAGTCCCTGGTGCTCACCATGCTGCGTCGCTCTCGCCAGAAAAAGGAGTCGGCGAGGGTTGACTCACAGGCACAGCAATCCCGGAACCGGGCCATGAACAATGACTCCTTATCCAACCACCGCTCTGCCGATCTGCAATGAGCGATAATCAACCCCAGGAGTGTCTGACCCCGTGTCCCGAAAAATCCTGATCATTGACGATGAAGACGATATCCGTCAGGTTGCTGCGCTGAGCCTGGAGACGGTTGCGGGCTGGGACATTATCGTCGCCAGCAGCGGAGTTCAGGGCATTCAGCGCGCCCAGGAAAATCTGCCCGACGCCATTCTTCTCGATGTCATGATGCCCGGCATGGACGGCCCCACAACGTTCCGCGAATTGCAGAAAAATCCCATTACGTCAAAGATTCCGGTGATCCTGCTCACCGCAAAAGTTCAAAGCGCCGATCAGCGACGTTTTGCCGACCTCGGCGTACGCGCGGTGCTGACGAAACCCTTTGATCCGCTCACGCTCTCTGGCCAGATGGAGCGCATCCTCGGATGGGCCTGAATCCTCGATGAGCCCAGATGATTCTGTTCCACAATCGAAGGAAAATACCGACTCCATCTCGCTCGCTATGGATCGCCTGTGGATTCGATTTCGGCCCGAAATCATGCAGCGAATCGCAGTCATTGAATCCGCAGTTGATGCTGTGGATGGCAATCACTGCACCGGAGAGCTTCGCCTTGAAGCATACATGGCAGCGCACAAACTGGCCGGATCGCTGGGAACCTTCGGCCTTCCCCAGGGAACCGAAATCGCTCGGCTTCTCGAGCAGGCATTCGCACCTGAGCAGGACTCCGCCAGCGCAGCAGCACTCCCAGTGCTGATAAAACAGCTTCGTTTTCAGGTTGAAAACAGGTGATCCCCTGCAACGATCACACTATCGGTACCTGCGGCGCGTCTTGAGGACCACGGAAAAAATTCCGTTTTCATCCTGAGTGATGAGTAGAGAAACGTGACGATTGACCGCATACTCGGCCTGGATCAACTGCTGTGCGGTGGTGTTCACATTGCTGGCAAAGGTAAAGGTAACGCTGCCAATCTGCTCCACCACGGTCACGCGCGCCGATGAGTTTCCGATGGAGCCGATGAAGTTGGGATCAACCTTCACCGCTCCCGATCCGAAAAGCCGCTGGACGCGATTCGATACCGTGGCGTTCAACGCGCCACCCAACAGAAGATCGGTCGTGGGATTATCGCCAGCCTGCTGCTGTTGCTGGGTATACATAGGCTGCTCTTCGGTCGTCATCCCCTGGGTCAGCAGTGCAATCACATCCGTCTCGGGCAGCGGCGGCTCTGACCGGTAGCTTATTTTCAGCCGATCCGGCGTCCCATGCAGGCCGAGAATGATGTCGTAGTCTTCGACGCGCGCCGACGCATCCAGATCGATATTCGGCTCAATGCGAACCGGGTTGGTAAAACTTATATCTCCGCGTTGAAGAACATATTGCGTTCCGCCGATCGAGGCGCTTCCTTCGGTGAGTGAAATCCTGCCCAGCAGCGATGGGGATGCAAGAGTGCCTCGAAGATGCAGGTCCGCGTCCCCAGCCAGTTTCGCGTTGAAGGCATTTTGAAATGTCAACTGAGGCGCAGTCATCAGATGAATATCCAGACGGAGATGATTGGACGGAGCGTCGGCCGCAAGCACAGGCTGCACTCCGGCAGACTGCGCTGACGTAAGGGCAGCGATATCCAGGTCAGAGTTGAGGGCAAAGCGCGTGATCAAAACGTTTCCGCTCAGGAGGAGATTGTTTTGCGGCCCCTGCAATCGGAGGGTCGCATTGGCCAGCGAACTCACCCCGCGCGGATAACGAATGCGAATTCCCTTCCCCGTCGCATTCAGATCCGCATAGAGTGTACGTTGGAAGCCAAGATAGCCCCCAACCTGCAACTGGCCGCCGCCACTCATTGCAGTGAGTGTACGCACTTCCAGCCGATTCTGATTGAATTCCAATTGACCTTCGATTTCACTCAGCCCATTGGGAAAATCCCGAAGCGCAATGGCTCCGCGATGAAACGCAATCTCTCCCCGCAGCGAGGGATTCAGCAATGTGCCATTCGCCTGAATCTGAAAAGCAGCGCTGCCGGACGAAATCAGATCGCTGTCCAGCGACTCCGCCAGTCGCATGTTGACTGCGCCACTGGCAGTAACATCCAGTTGCTTCTGTTCAACAAATTG
>JAJZFR010000210.1 GCA_021805265.1 Acidobacteriota bacterium
GCGGGAATGGGCGAGGCGTTTTCCCACTCGACTGGCCACGGCGTGGGCCTCGAGATTCACGAAACGCCGCGCATCGCTGCCAGACAGGCGGGTAAACTGGCTCCGGGCATGGTCATCACCATCGAGCCGGGGGCCTATTTCCCAGGTGAGTTTGGAGTACGCATCGAGGATATGGTAGTTGTGGAACGGGGTGGTTCGAGGGTGTTGACGGCGAGTGCGCCCAAGGCTTTGATCGAGATGTAATCTGGATTTGGAAGAAATGTTTTTTTGCGTCGAGCATTTTCCCCCTGAAACTCGCATTACGAACTCGCATTACCAAGTCACACCCACAATTCAGCGCAAGTTGGGAGTACGAATCGAGTGATGAAACCTGACGAGATGGACGAGTTAAAAGAACTGATTGCGTTTTTGAAAGAGAATGAGATTGCGGAGTTCGACCTGGACCGGAGCGATTTCAAGGTCCGCCTGAAGTTTGCCTCGGCGGTTGCGCACGACGCACCCCCGGCTTCCGGCCTCGACCTCGCCGCGCTGGCCCGGCTGATGAGCGCATCCCCGGCAACTCTGCCAGCGGCGATACACCCTGCGGCAACGGCTGCCCCGCCCTCAGCGCCGCCGCCCGTTCCCGCCGTCGAGGAAGAAAAACTCCACATCGTCAAGTCGCCCATCGTGGGCACCTTTTACGAGTCACCTTCGCCCGGTTCCTCGGCCTTTGTGACGGTCGGCGACCGCGTGGAAAAGGGCCAGGTCATCTGCATTGTCGAGGCCATGAAGCTGATGAACGAGATCGAATCCGACGCCTCGGGCGAGATCGTCAAGCGACTGGTCGCCAACGGACAACCCGTCGAGTACGGACAACCCCTGTTTGCCATACGGATATCCTGAATTGCCCATGCTTCGTAAAGTCTTGATTGCCAATCGCGGCGAAATTGCGCTGCGCGTCATCAGCGCCTGCAAGGAGTTGGGGCTGCGCACTGTCGCCGTCTACTCCGAGGCCGACCGTCACTCGCTCCATGTCCGGTTCGCCGATGAGGCCATCTGTATCGGACCACCGCGGCCCGGCGACAGCTATCTGAACGTCCCCGCCGTCATCTCCGCCGCCGAGATTGCGAACGTCGACGCCATCCATCCCGGCTATGGGCTGTTGAGCGAGAACGCCAACTTCGCCGAGGTCTGCCGCGCATCGAACATCAAGTTCATCGGCCCGCCTCCCGAGGTCACGCGCCTGATGGGCGAAAAGGAAAAAGCTCGCCAGGCCATGAAACAGGCCAAAGTTCCGATCCTGCCCGGCTCCGACGGCATTGTCGAATCCGCCGAAGACGCCCTGAAGTGGGCCGCTCAGGTAGGCTACCCCGTCATCCTCAAGGCCAAGGCCGGCGGCGGCGGGCGCGGCATGCGCATTGTCCGCTCGGCGGAAGAGCTGCCCAATCTCTACCACGCCGCTTCCACCGAGGCCGCCAACGCCTTCGGCAACGGCGAACTCTACATGGAGAAGTTCATCGAGCGGCCGCGCCACATCGAGTTCCAGATCCTCGCCGACGAGCACGGCAACGTCGAGGTCCTCTTCGAGCGAGAGTGCTCCATCCAGCGCCGCCACCAGAAGCTCATCGAGGAAGCGCCCAGCCTTCAGGTGACGCCCAAAATCCGCGCCGAGTTGACCGCGACCCTCAAGCGCTGCCTCAGGGAGATCGGCTACCAGAACGCGGGAACCATCGAGTTCCTCATGGACGAGGACGGCTCGATCTACTTCATCGAGATGAATACACGCATCCAGGTCGAGCACCCGGTTACCGAAGCCATCACTGGCATTGACCTGGTCAAGGCGCAGCTTCGCATCGCTTCCGGCGAGCGGCTGGACGAGATTCTGCCCAAAGAGATCGTCATGCGCGGCCACGCCATCGAGTGCCGCATCAACGCCGAGCACCCCGTCAAATTCACCCCCAGCGCGGGCAAAATCACTGTCTTCAATACGCCCGGAGGCAACGGCGTCCGCGTAGATACGGCGCAGTATGCCGAGGGCGTGGTGCCGCCCTATTACGACTCGCTCATCGCCAAGCTGATCGTCCACGGCAAGGATCGCGAAGAGGCCATCGCACGCATGGAGCGCGCCCTGGGCATGTTTGTGATCGAGGGGATCGAAACCTCCATCCCCCTGCACCGGGAGATATTCGCCGACGAGGACTTCCGCGCCGGACGCTTCGATACGAAATTCATGGAGCGATTCCTCGCCCGTCGCGGCGCGTAAAGCCTGTTCCAGCGAGTTGTAATGCGCTATCCAGATTTTGCTTGAGATTTTAATCGCTTTTTATTCGCCTTTTTGCCGATTCTGCGCTACGATGATTTCGCGGCAAAAATCATCCCAATCGCCCAGGAGCAAACAATGGATATTCAAAAAGAACTCATCGCCGAGTATGACCGGGAAATCGCGATCACCCGCAAGATGCTGGCGGCCATTCCGACTGACGCCGACCTCAGCTTCAAGTCCCATCCCAAGTCGATGTCGCTGGGCCGCATCGCGGGCCATGCTGCGGAGACGCTGACCGAGTGGGCAACGTCTGTGCTGACGCTCGAAAAGCTCGAGTTTCCGGCCGACCACAAATTCGTTCCCTACGTACCTGAGAGCGTGGCCGCACTGCTTGCCAAATTCGACAAAGCCGCAGCCGAGGCACACGCCGCCCTGGTCGCCTTCAACCCCGCCGACTGGGACAAGAACTGGAAGATGGTGGCGGGTGGACAGACCTGGATCGACAGCAGTAAATACGAGACTTTCCGCACCTGGGTCTTCAACCACGCTATCCATCATCGCGCCCAGCTCGGCGTCGATCTGCGTCTCCTCGGGGCAAAGATTCCCGGCACCTACGGACCCTCCGCCGACGAGATGCCGTCCTGAAAGATGGGATTCGCGGGGCCAGCCAGCGCTACCCTTAATCAATGAGTGTTCGGCTGCCCAAGGTCTACCCCATCCTTGACGTGGGCGCGCTGCCCGACCCAGGCAGCGCGCGCTCGGAGTATCTGTATGGCCTCGGCGCGGCTCTGGCCCGCGCCGGGCTGACCCTGCTCGAATACCGCAACAAGGCGGGTACCGATGCCGAAGCGCTGGCAGACGCCCGTGTGCTGCGCGAGGCGCTGCCCGCGAATGTGGTCAAGCTGGTCATGGACGACCGCGTGGATGTAGCGCTGGCCGCAGGCTTCGATGGCGTACACGTGGACGCGGGCGACCTGCCTGTCAGGGTCGCTCGCACCCTGCTCGACCCAGGCAGTCTCATCGGTACTTCGGCCAGCAGTGAGGCGGAACTCGCCGCCGTGCTTGCCCAGCCAATTGAGTCCCTCGCCGACTACTTCGCCTTCGGCCCCGTCTTCCCCACCACCACCAAGCAGACTTCCGCCCCGCTGATTGGCATCGAAGGTGTGCGGCGCTTCCGCGCCATCGCCGGCCCGGATGCGGTTCTGGTGGCCGCCGCTGGCATCACGCTAGAAACCGCCAGCCACGTTCTCGACGCGGGCGCAACCTCGGTCGCCGTCTCTGCCGCCATCTTTCGCCGTCGCGACCCTGCCGCTGAGTTCGCCCGCTGGATCGATACCCTCCAAAAACACACAGGCTGAATCCCTCGCGGAACTCAGCCTGCGTACCCCTCGAATGCTCTTCTTTATCCGCGCCGGGTCGGCAGCACCGGAACCTGCGGCCGCTGAGCAACCGGCTTCGTCGTAATCACCAGCTTCGCCGGCGTCAGCTCCGGACCATCCCAGCCGTCCTTCACCGCCTCGATGTGAATCTCCCCCGGCATCTTGCTCGATTGCAGGATCACCTGCGCCAAGCCGCTGAACAGGCTCCTCCTCGGCTCCTTGTCGGACTCCTGGCAGTTCGGGTCGCCGTTGCCCACGCCGATCAGCGCGCCCTGGCCCGACACCTTGAAGCCAATCGAGTTGGTTGCCGTCGGCACGGCACGGCCCTGAGCATCCAGCGCCTCGACGCGCAGAATCGCAACGTCCTCGCCGTCGGCGTCGATGGTCGTGCGGTCGGCCGTCAGGCGGATCGCTACCGTCGCGCCGGTCGTCTCGCGCTTCTCCGTCAACACCACTTTGCCGTCCTTCGTGCCGCGCGCTTCGATCACGCCGGGCGCATATTTCACCGTCCACTGCACGTGGCCCAGATGCGGCACTTTCTGGCTGCCCTGGCTTGCGCCGTTCAGGAACAACTCCACCTCGTCCACATTCGAGTGAACCCACACCTGGATCGGCTCGCCCTCCTTGCCAGCCCAGTTCCAGTGCGGAAACAGGTGAAGAACCGGCTCCGCGCCCCACCATGACTTGTAGTAGAAGAAGTTGTCCTTGGCAAAGCCGCAGGTATCCACGATGCCGAACTGCGAGTTGATCGACGGCCACCCGTAGGGCGTCGGCTCGCCGCGATAATCGAAGCCCGTCCAGGCAAAACCGCCGCAGAGCCAATCCCGTGTGCCATAAAAGCCCCACCACTGCTCCGCCGTCTCGCTCCATGCAGTGGTATTCACGTCATAGGCGCTCACCCAGTTCCGCGTCGCATCGGTCACATAGATGCCGCGCGTGGAAACCGTGCTCGCCGTCTCTGTGCCGATCGTCAGGCGCTGCGGATGGTCGG
>JAJZFR010000240.1 GCA_021805265.1 Acidobacteriota bacterium
ATCGGAGGCATCTACCCCGTCGATCGCAACCTCCAGTTCGGTTATGTCGAGTGCGTCTACCGCTGGGGCGTCTCGAAAAAAACCTCCCCCATGTAATCCCCCAACAGCCCTCCCCAAAAACAACTTCGGGCACCCAGGCTTATCCTGTGTGCCCGAAGTTGCATCCGGACGATCTCGAAATCGCCATATCCCTCAGGCGAACCAGACAACTCGCGTTACCGGCCAGTTTCGCCTTCCTTCTCAATCCGCCCCACCATCCGCCGTTCTTCCTCCGTCAGGCTTGCTTTTGCCAGCAGGTCCGGTCGATTCCGCAGCGTCTTTTTCAACTGCTCCGCCCTGCGCCACCGACGCACAGCCTGATGGTCGCCGCTCATAAGCTCCTCCGGCACGCGCACTCCGCGGAACTCCGCCGGACGCGTGTAATGCGGATAATCCAGCAGGCCGCCCGCGCCATGCTGCGACCGCGGTACACCGTCCACATCCGCGTCAATCGAATCATCCGCCGCGCCAAAACTTTCAAATGCGCTCGAAGCCTCATTGCCCAGTACACCGGGAATCAGCCGCATGACCGTATCGAGCACCACGGCAGCCGCCAGTTCGCCGCCGCTCAACACATAGTCCCCGATCGAAATCTCCCGGTCACAGTAGAGCGTGTTGATTCGCTCGTCCACGCCCTCGTACCGCCCGCAGACAAGCGTCACCCGCTCCAGCCCGGCTAGTTCCCGCGCAACAGCCTGGTTGAACGGACGCCCTTGCGGTGAAAGCAGCACAACCGACTCACGCAACCCGGACTCACGCAACCCTGTCTCGTGCTCAGGGGATTTGCGCTCAGCCAGCGGCCGGATCCCCAGCGCGTCCAGCGCCCGTGCCAGCGGCTCCGCCTTCAGCACCATCCCTTCCCCGCCGCCGAAAGGCCGATCATCCACCGTCCGGTGCCGATCCTCGGTAAACCCGCGAAGGTCATGGACACCGATCCCGATCAGCCCGCCCTTCTGCGCCCGGCTCACCACGCCATGCTCGAAAAAACCCCGGAAAAACTCCGGAAAAATGGTCAGTATCTCGAAGCGCAGCGCCCGGCCAGCCATCTTGTCCAGCATTTCATTGCCCATTGTCGGCCTGCTCGTCCGCGTCGTTCCCGGCGCTCCCGGCAATCTTGCTCAAAGGTTCGGATTTCGTCTCGTTCAACTCCAGCAATCCCGCTGGAAGCGCCATCGTTACGCGCTCGCTCTCCAGATCGATCCCGCGCAGATAGCTTTTGGCAAACGGTACCAGGTGCTCCTCGTCGTCGGCCCCGCGCACTACCAGCAGGGCAACCGGTCCGGCTGTGCGGTCCACGTCCTCGATCCGCCCCACCACGCGATCCACACCGCCGGAGGCATCCACCAGCTCACAGCCGATCAGGTCGCCAGCATACACCTCGTCCTCGCCCAGTGCAACCCGCTCCGCTCGCGGAACCGCTACCACCAGACCGCGCAGCGCCTCCGCCTGCGTGATCGAATCCACCCCGGCAAAGTGCAACACCACCGCCCCCTTGTGCAGCCAGTGCCCAGCCAGCGCAACCTCTCGCGCAACCTCGCCATCGCTGTCCGCCCGCTCCAGCAGCCACAGTCGCTTTCGCTCGGCAAATTTCTCCGGAAAATCCGTCAGCAGCTCGGCCAGAACCTCGCCCTTGCGGCCCTGCGTCCTGCCAATTCGCGCCAGCCACACCCACGCTTCTGCAGCGCCCATTTCATTCTCCCGCCACGGCAAAGTTCCCCGCCACAGCGGGCGCCAGGGGCTCGCTGTCAGACTAACAAAGACTCCATCTATCCATGGGAGCTGGAATTCGTTCTGTAATCTAATCGTCTTCTTCGAGAATATCGAGCGTATACCGGTGATGCAGCTTCATGCTGACCGCGCCCAGAATCGTCCTTACCGAACGAGCCGTCCGCCCCTGCTTGCCGATCACCTTGCCCACGTCGCCGGGCGCCACGCGCAGGCGCACCACCGAACTTTCGTCGTGGTTCACCATCTCTACTTCCACCGCGTTCGGATCATCCACCAGCGCGCGCGCAATCTCGCGCACCAGCTCATCCACCGCTACCATATCGATTTGGGTCATGCACGTGCCCCATCCCCAAGACAGATCAGAGTCCCTCGGACGCCCGGCACCCCGACTGTCCCGAAATACAGGCGCGTCTCTGAGCCACTGGAACTACCGATTTCATCTGTGCGAAAGATAGTATCAACAGAGCGTGAATTGCGCCAGTTGCAAAAAAGGCTCCCAGGAATATCCTCCGAAGCCCCGGCCCGCCCGGCAAACTGCGCCGGCAAACCGCCCCGCTCAGGCAGCTACAGCGGCAGGAAACTTCGCCACCAGCTTGGCCACACGGTCAGACATCTGAGCGCCAACGCCGATCCAGTACTGAACCCGATCCTGCTCCAGCTTTACCGAAGCCGGGTTGGTGCGCGGGTCATAGGTGCCCACAACCTCGATCGAACGCCCGTTGCGGGCGCGATCCTTCTCAATCACAACAATGCGGTAAAACGGCTTCTTGGTGGCGCCTACGCGCGCCAGACGAATCATAACCACGGCGTTCTGTTTCCTTTCAAATTCCTGCGTCTTTGCGCTATGCAAAACCACAACGCCACCACTCCGAACCCCTCTGTTCCACTCCGGAACCATCGGCCCGCAACTACAGCGCAGTCTCGCAAAACACACAACACCTAAGTATCGCCGAAAACCACACCCGAGAGCAACCCTGCCGCGCCGCAGCAATGCCATTGTGCCCGCGCCCAACGAGCCGGGTTTACCATGGCCCCATGCCGCATCTCTCTGAAAACCCGCTGGAAGGGCTTCGCGTACTCGACGGCGGACTCGCCACCGAGCTTGAATTCCTGGGCGCGGACATCACCGGCCCGCTTTGGTCGGCACATGTCCTTGAAGATACCCCCGACCTCGTCCAGGCCGTCCATCGCGCCTACATCGAGGCTGGGGCCGAGTGCATCGCGACGGTCAGCTATCAGGTGTCGCGCCGTGGCTACCGCGAGATTGGCCTGCCTCCCGAACGCGCCGACCGCGCACTGATAAAAGCCGTCGAACTGGCGGTCGCGGTACGCGATGAATTCCTCCCTTCACGCGTCCTCGTCGCCGCCTCGCTCGGACCCTGGGGCGCGGCGCTCCACAACGGAGCCGAGTACCACGGCAACTACGATTGCATCTTCGACGATCTGGTCGCTTTTCACCGTGAGCGCATCGCCGTTCTCGCCCCAACTCGCGTCGATCTCCTGGCCTTCGAGACCATCCCGTCACTTGAAGAAGCTGAGGCCATCGCGGAAGCGCTCAAGGTCTGGCCGGAAGCAAAAGCCTGGCTCAGCTTTACCTGTCGCGATGGAGAATGCGTCGCCCACGGCGAGCCGCTCCGCCAGTGCGCAGAGTTTGTCGCCACGCTTCCACAAGCCATCGCCATCGGCGTCAACTGCACCGCGCCACAGTGGATTCCGGCGCTCATCGCCCAACTGAAACTCGCTGGCGACAAACCCATCCTCGTCTATCCAAACTCCGGCGAAACCTGGGACGCCAGCGCACGTCGCTGGCGAGGATCCGGCGACCCGGACAGCTTCGCCGACCACGCGCAGCGCTGGTTCCAGGCCGGCGCTCAGATGGTCGGCGGCTGCTGCCGAACCCGCCCCGAACACATCCGTCGCGTCGCTGCCTTCGCGCGGAATATCTCCGGTTCACCCTCTACACCACCACCGGCTCCGTGAGCAGTTGTTTGGCGATCGTCGCCAGTTGCATATTCGACGTGCCTTCGTAAATCTTGCCAATCTTCGAGTCGCGGAAAAACTTCTCCGCAGGGTAATCGCGCACAAATCCATTCCCGCCAAAGACCTCGACACACCGACTGGCCACGCGCTCGGCTACCTGCGAAACAAAATACTTGGTCATCGCCGCCTCGGTCACAAACGGCAAACCGGCGTCTTTGCGCCGCGCCGCGTTATAGACCATCAGCCGCGCCGCTGCGATCTCTGTCGCCATCTCCGCCAGGTCAAACTGCACCGCCTGAAACTGGGCGATGGGCCGGCCAAACTGCCGCCGTTGCTGCGCATATCGCGCCGCATGTTTCCACGCTCCCGACGCCAACCCGAGCAGTTGCGCGCCAATCCCGATGCGCCCTTCGTTGAGCACCTCGATGGCAATCCGATAGCCCTTGCCTTCCTCGCCCAGCAGATTTTCCGCCGCAATCTCGCAATCCTCAAACATCACCTCACAGGTACTCGAGGCGCGGATGCCCAGCTTGTCTTCCTTGCGTCCAACCGTGAGGCCAGCCGCATCAGCGGGAACCAGAAACGCTGTGATCCCGCGATAACCCGCCGACGGATCAAGATTGGCAAAGACCAGAAACAGCCCCGCTTCGCGCGCGTTGCTGATCCAAAGCTTGCGTCCCGTGATGCGGTAGCCCGTTGCCGTGCGCGTTGCCCGCGACTCCATCGCGAAGGCATCCGATCCGGAACCCGCTTCGCTCAGCGCATAGGAACACAGCATCCCCGCAGCCATCTGCGGCAGCCAGCGCCGCTTCTGC
>JAJZFR010000287.1 GCA_021805265.1 Acidobacteriota bacterium
GGAGCAGAGATGGTCCGTGCGGAGGCAGGGACAGCGATGGTCGTCGGTGAGCCGGAAGTGGGCGACCTGAGTAGCGGGCGAGCCTGCGGGGTGAGGGATGAGCTGGTTTTTGAGGATGGCCTGGAGCGCGGGGTCGGGGAGTTTTTGTAGCTGGATGAGGGCGGAGTGATCGAGGGTGATCTGCCATCCCTGACAGCAGGTATCCTCGCAGTCGGGGCCGATGCAGCGGAAGCGGTCGGCGTAGTCGCTGGAGGTGGCGGATTCCATCCCAGGGGTGGGATCACGTTGGAAGCCATCGGGATGTGGTCGGGATTAGACCATTTTTACAGTTACTGTTGATCAGGATTGTTGGAACCCAGGTCCCCGATAGTGCCGGGGGACCTGGGGCACCCGGATTTTCTCTTCCAACGACACCCGGATTTTCTCTTCCACCAACACCTGGATTTTCTCTTCCAACGACAGTGAATCTCTTCTACCCAACACTCGAATCTCTTCTACCCAACACTCGGATTTCTTCTCCTGCCCGAATCTGTCCTCCTACCCGAATCTGTCCTCCTACCCTAATCTGTCCTCCTACCCAGGTCCCCGATAGTGCCGGGGGACCTGGGGCACCCGGGCTGTTCACAGGCGTGGTCAGCAGCGGACAATTTTGGGGGACTGGATGCCTTTGGTTGCGTTGCGGGTGTCGATGACGAGGCGCGATTGGGCGACGATGGCCGGATAGTCGTAGGTGGAGTGGTCGGTGACGATGACGACGGCGTCGTACTGGCCGAGGTTGTCGAGCGGGGTGTTGGTCATGTTGAGGTCGTAGTGGCGACCGCGGCCGACGGTGGGGAAGTAGGGATCGTTGTAATGGACCTCGGCTCCGCGCTGGCGGAGCAGCTCGAGGATGGTGAGCGAGGGCGACTCGCGGAGGTCGTCGATGTCGCGCTTGTAGGCGAGGCCGAGGACGAGGATGCGGGAGCCTTTGATGGATTTGGAGTGTTCATTGAGGCCGGCGGCGATCTGGTCGAGGACAAAGTAGGGCATGGCGGTGTTGACTTCGCCGGCGAGTTCGATGAAGCGGGTGTGGAAGTCAAACTGCTTCGCCTTCCAGGAGAGATAGAAGGGGTCGATGGGGATGCAATGTCCGCCGAGGCCGGGGCCGGGATAAAAGGCCTGAAAGCCGAAGGGTTTGGTTTTGGCTGCGTCGATGACCTCGTGAATGTCGATGCCCATGCGCATGGCGAGCTGCTTGAGTTCATTGACGAGGGCGATGTTGACGCAGCGATAGATGTTTTCGAGGAGCTTGGTCATCTCAGCGACGGCCGGGGAGCTGACGGGGACGACGCGGTGAAAGATGGCCGCGTACATGGCTGAGGCAAGCTGGAGGGCGACCGGATCGCAGGCGCCGACGACCTTGGGAATGTCGGCACGGGCGACGGAGTCGTTGCCGGGGTCTTCGCGCTCGGGGGAAAAAGCGAGGTAGATGGCGGGCGCGTCGGGCGGGGTGGATGGACGGGCGACTTTGAGGGCGGAGGGATTGCCGGCTTCGAGGCGCGGGGCGACGACTTCGTCGGTGGTTCCGGGGTAAGTGGTGCTTTCGAGAACAATCAACTGGTTGGCCCGGAGATGGGGAGCAAGGGACTCGACGGTACCGGTGACGTAGCTGAGGTCCGGCTCATGGTACTGGTTGAGCGGGGTGGGTACGCAGAGGATGACGGCGTCCATCCGGGCGATGAGGGAGTAGTCTGCGGTGGCGCGGAAGCCGGATTTCTGAGCCTGCTGAATCGAGTCCGGGGTGATGCGGACGATGTAGGAGTGGCCGCGGTTGAGGGTTTCAACGCGGGAGGACTCGATGTCAAAGCCGGTGACGGGAAAGCCCTGTTCGCTGAAAAGAAGGGCGAGCGGAAGGCCGACATAACCCATGCCGACGATGCCGATACGGGCCTGGCGGGAGTGCATCCTCTGGATGAGTTGGTCGATGGATTGGTGAGTCGGCGTCGCGGTCGTCATGTAACTCCATTGTATCTTTTCGGCGGAGGATTGCTGGTGGGGGTTGCGATTGGCTTTGGGAGGTTGCAATTGTGTATAAACACGACTGTATGCCGTTCCATCGAAGCGGGCCGGAGCGTCCGGCAGAGGATACGTCGCGGGGAAAGCGGTCGGGCGCGCTGAGCGGGCTGGTGCAGGCGGAGAGCCTGATGCAGATTGCGCTGGTGTTGCCGTGCGCGATGGTGGTTGGCTGGGGCGCGGGGTGGTGGGTGGACGATCACTTTCACAGCCACTGGGCGACGCTTTCGGGTCTGGTGCTGGGATTGGTTGCGGGGATGGTGAGCGTGGTGCGGATGGCGCTCGGCGCGGGAGAGACGCGCCGCGGAAGCAGGGAAAAGGGATGACGGAAGAGAGAGTTGAGACGGGTGAGCCGGTGAATTTACCGCGGGCGACGCCGGAGCATCCGCTGGACACGTTTGACGATGGGGATCTGGCGCGATTGCTGGGTCGGGCGGCGCGGGTGACGGCGGGTCTGGGCGCTGTGGTGAGCCTGATTCTGTGGCCATGGATGGGGTGGCGGAATGGGGCGACTTTCGCAGTTGGCGCGGTGATCTCGATGGGGAGTATTTTTGAGTGGGGGCGGCTGATCCGGGTTTTCAATGGGCGGCTGGACGGGCAGAAGGTCGGGCGGAAGGCCGGGTTGGGCAGCGGGCTGGTGGTGGGACTGTTTCTGGCGCGGCTGATGCTGTTTGCAGCGGCGATTTATGTTAGCCTGAAGAGTCTCCACGGTTCCCCTCTGGTGCTGGTGGGTGGCCTGACGTTGGCCGTCGCGGGACTGGTGTGGGAGGCTCTGAAGTTGCTGCGCGGAGCCTGAGCGGGACGAACGAGACGGGAAAGAACCTTAACGATGCCTGAAACGCTTTTGTGGACAAAATGGTTGAACGGCCTGTTTGGCGGCGCGGTGACGACACTGCTGCATGCGGTGGGGATTGCCCCGGCGAACGCAGCGGCGCCGATCAGTGACGCGTATGCTCTGGAGCTGCTGGTGGCGGGGCTGCTGGTGGCGTTTTTTGTGGTGGTTCGGCTGACGCTGAACGTGGAAAAGCCCGCGCCGGCGCAGCAGATGGCGGAGATCATTCACGAGTTCGTGGGCGGTCAGGCGGAGCAGATCATCGGGCATGGCTATGCGCGATTCCAGAGCTTTGTGACGGTGATTTTCCTGTTTGTGGTGAGCTGCAACCTGCTGGGACTGATCCCCGGGATCGATACGCCGACGAGCTTTCCTGTGGTTCCGCTGGGGATCGCGGTGGCAACGTTTGTGTATTACCACTTTCATGGGTTTCGGGAGCAGGGATTTGTGGGGTACCTGGGACACTTCGCGGGGCCGATCTGGTGGATTGCGCCGCTGCTGTTCCCGATCGAGATTATTTCGCACTGCGCGCGGGTGATGTCGCTGACGATACGTTTGTATGCGAATATGTTTGCCAGCGACCTGGTGACGCTGGTGTTCTTTTCGCTGGTTCCGCTGGGGGTTCCGGTGATTTTTCTGGGACTTCATGCGATGGTTTCGTTGATCCAGGCGTTTGTGTTCATGCTGCTGGCGATGATTTATCTGTCTCAGGCGGTTTCGCACGAGCACTAGAGTTATGCGCGGCGTTGCCGCAGAAGAGTTGCCGCCGGAGAGCGCTTCCGCTCCGGATCGACGGCGGGTCGCGAGCGTGAGGGGGCCAGCACGGTGAGCCTCAACCACCCACTGGCGATACATCTGAAGGAAGCAGGAGAAACGACGATGAAGAAGCTGCAAAATGTTCTGATGGTGATTTCGGCGTTGTGTTTTGCCGTTCCGGCGCTGGCTGACGGCGGCGCGGGAGTGGTGGACCTGGCCCCGATCGGGGCTGGATTGGGAATTGCGCTGGCGGCGGGGCTTTGCGGCCTGGGCCAGGGCAAGGCGACGGGCAGCGCGGTGGAAGCGCTGGCCCGCAATCCGGGCGCGCGGGCCGGGATTCAGCTCCTGCTGGTGCTGGGCCTGGCGTTTATCGAGTCGCTGACGCTGTTCACTCTGGTGATCATCTTCGCGAAGATCAAGTAAACGGGGAAGAAGAGAACGGCCCGGCTTCGATGGACTTCATCGAAGCCGGGCCGTTTTTGTCTGTTCCGATTCGACCTCTTTTCCCGATAGTGTTCAACATTTCAATCATTTGAGAAAAAAATATTTCAAAACAGGTATTAACTGCTTGACACGAAAAAGGTGCATATAGTTTCCTGATGGTACTGAATCACGTTCCCGGATAGATATTGCAATAGCGATGCTTCTGCGTTGATACAAGGAAATGACTAGCTCCAGGGTTGAGGAAAACGGGTCCGCACTGACCCGAGGCCAGCGGATACAAATTTTCGGCGAAGTTGAAGCCGGAAAGCTGTCCACTCCTTGACGAACAAGCGAATGAACGTGGTGGTTTGCCTGTAGGGATTGGGCACCACTGTTGGGTCAAATTGCTGGTTGAGCTTGCTGTTTGAGCGGGGGACGCCTTGTTGAAGCGAACGTTGGATGTGGTTCTTTCTGTATTTTTGCTGGTTGCGCTTGGTCC
>JAJZFR010000130.1 GCA_021805265.1 Acidobacteriota bacterium
TCAACACGGTCAGGGTGCCCATGAAACCAAAAATAATGGCGAATTTGGCGTAGTCGCTGACCGGCAGCAGGCGCACACAGAGCAGGCCATACACCAGATTGCCGATCGTGGCCATTCCCTGGCGCGTTACAAACTGATGTGCATGCCGGATGCGGGAACGAAAATGATCTGGAATCTTCATCGGCGGAGGACTTTCCTGAACTGGATGCGGAGCGCCGCCGGAAGGCATGCTTCAGGCGGCGGATGTACGGCGTTTTATGAAGAGGTCAGCTCTGCTTTATGGGACATGGTTGACACGCCGACCGAAAACATCATTTCTTCTCTGCTTTGTCTTTGGTCAGGCCATCCTGGAAGTAGCCTGGGGTTCCGTAGCCGCCATATCCGTCTCCATAGTACTTGCGGTAATTGCCATACCCGCTGTAGTAGCTCTCAGAGAACGGAAGTGCGTTCACAATGATGCCGAACTGCTTTTCCGGATACTTCGCAACGTCCTGACGGATACGCGCCAGAGCGCGCCGTTGCGCGACCCCAATGCGGGCAACCACCAGCAACGTATCGCACTGTCGAGTGATAATCAGCGCATCGGTCACCAGCAGAACGGGAGGAGTATCAATCAACACGTAGTCGTAGTGTAAGCGCGCCCACTCCAGCAACTCGGCAAGTCGTGGCTGGCTCAGCAGCTCTGAAGGAAAAGGCGGAATCTCCTGCACTGGCATGATCTCCAGCCCTGGGATATCGGGCACCGACTGAATGCATTCTTCAGCGTTGATCGTCGGATCGCTGAGGAAGCGGCTCAGCCCTGGTTGGCCGCCGATCTTCAGGCGGAGCCGTTGCGCAATCGTCGGTTTGCGCAGGTCCGCGTCGATTAACAGAACGCGCTTGGATTGCGAGGCCAGCACGACCGCAAGGTTCAGAGATGTCGTAGATTTGCCCTCGCCTGGACCGCCACTCGTCAATGCGATGACGCGTTGCGGCTTCTGTGTGGGCATAAGCGAAATCGATGTACGCAGAAGCCTGTACGCCTCTGCACTGGCTGAACGAGGAGCCAACAGAGTGACCAGCGCCAGACCGTCGTCGGATTTACCCAGCAGTTCGTCTTTGTACTCCGGCACGGAAGCCAGCACAGGCAGGGGCAGGCTCTGCTCAATCTGCTCGACGGTATGCACCGTATCGCTGCTCAGCGTCAGAATGCCAACAACCAGAATGGCGATCATCAATCCGCCGGCAAAACCGGCAAGGGCAATGACGCGCACATTCGGATAGGCGCGCGATCCCGGCACCAGAGCCGTCGAAAAATGGTTCAGCACCTGCATCTGCATGCCGGCTTCGATTTCGCCGCTGCCCAGCGTGGAAAGCAGGGTGTTGTAAAGCGTCTGGTCGCTGAGATACTGAGCCTTCAAAACCTCATAGTGCACAATCGCAGATGAGGAATCCTGCGACTGCTGCTTGAGTGTGGCAATTCGATCATCCAGGCTTTTCACCACAGCTTGCGAACTCTCCACATCCTGCTGTGCGCTTTGCAGCAACTTGTTGTGCAATGCTGCGATATCTGCCTGAATGCTCTGGACCTGTGCGCGAGCCTGCGAAAGCGGTGGATAGTTCTTCCCATAACGATCTTGCAGCGCTGCCACAGTGGCCTTGGCCGAGGAAAGCTGTGCAACCAGCGACTCTATCTGTGTGCTTCCAGGGATGATTGCGGGCGGAACTGCATCAGGGTTGTGCAGCAGATTTTCGTATTGCGCCTCGGCAAGATAGAGATCCGCCTGCGACTTCACTCGCTGATCGAGAAGCCCCGAGGTCTCAACCACCAGAGTGCTGGTTCCAATGGAAGACGACGCTGCACCGCCACCGCCACCTCCGCTTGCTCCACCGCCCAGATCGATGATGCCAAGTTTCAGGCCGGAAGACATCAGGTCGCTTTGTTCCGCCTGAATCTTCTGCTTCAGTGAGTCCAGTCGCTCGGAGAGAAATGTGCTCACATCCTGCGTGCTCCGATATTTCTGGCGAAAACTCTCCTCGAAATATTCATCAACGACATCATTGGCAACCAGTGCGGAAAGAACTGGATTACGACTGCGAAAGGTGACGGAGATTAACTCGGTCTCAGGCACGCGAGCTACTGTGAGACTTCCCAGGAAAGCTCGGACAAGTTCCTCCCGGACCTGGGGAATATCCATGTTCTGCTTCAAGCTGGGGTTGAAGAGCGGATTGGCTGCGAGTCCAAGCTTTTTGATGCTTGCAAGCGCTACATCGGGACTGTGCAGGCCAGTAATTTGAGTCTGAATCTTCAGCGCGTAGTCATCGCCAGTGGCTCCAGTCGCACTCAGGCTGATGGAACTATGCTGGTCGAGATGAATCAAAGCCGATGCATCGTAAAGGCTGGGCTGGAAATGGGCCCAGATTCCCGCCAGGGATCCTGAAACGCAAGCGAATGCAACAATGAACAATCCGTATTTACGTGCGACGCGCAGAATATCGCTGATGCGGATCGGAGAGTCACTCAGATTTTTGACGAAGCTGTTCTGTAAATCGCTCAAGCGTACACGGTCTCCGGGTGGGGCAAGTTGGGGGTCGCGGCCAAATTAATCTGTGGAAAATACAAAGCGCCTAAGACAAAAGAAGCAGCCAGAAAAGTCTGCGTAGCGGTCATGGTGGAGTTACGCGTCAGGTCGCCAATATACAAATCCATGCAGACCATTACGGAAAGTAAAAGCGGATGAGGATATCGTTGCCACACCAACAGATAGACGCCCAGGAGAACCACTCCAACGGCCATTCCCATTCTCATCAGATCATAGAATGAGCCGGTAAATGTCCCAAGTTCATCGATGGTTCGAGGCAAGTCCGTTTCATCCAGCGTATAAGTCGCTTGGTATGCGTCGATCTCACCCACATGAGAGGCATCAGAGCCTACTCCCAGACCTGCGCCGAGCGGATCAAAACGCTGTGGAATAAAACCGGTCAGGAGGTTGAGAATTCTCCCCTTGGAATTCTGCACATTCCCGGCGTTGGTGGTCCGCGCCTCAAAAGCGCGAAGCATCGTGGGCGAGAGTATCGCCGAGATCAGCAGTATTCCAGGCGCGAACAGCAGAATTCCACCTGTGATCATCAAAGGGCGGAAGGCCCGCAAAGTGGCCGCGGCAAAGATCGCCACTACCATTACGATAGCCGCATATCCCAAACTGGATCGCTCGCCGGAAACTGCGGTTGAGAGGAGTGCTCCCAGGGTCGACGCCACCAGGAGCAGCTTCCCACAGGCGCGTCTTTCCTGGGGAATCAGCCATTCCCCCATGCAAAGCGCAAAGACAATCGCAAGCCAGAGAGCGTAAAAGCTCACGAAATTAAAAGTGCCAGTTCCACGCGCCAGATCGCCCCCCAGGCCGCCAAATCCCTTCAGCGCAGTAGTGCGATTGATGAATGCCGTTGCCGAGGATCGCGACTGAGCTACAACCAGCAGCGTCATGGGAAGATTCAGCAGCAGATTCCAGCGGATGTATTTTTTTCGTCCCTCGGCTGTCATCGCCAAAGGGAAGATCAGGAGCATCGGAAGATAAAAGATATAGTTATGCAGGCCAATCACAAGCACCTTGATCGGGAGATCGATCAGGACCACCTGAAGCAGTCCGTGAGCAATCAAGACAGCGCAAAGCGATGCCACGCCCAGCGCCAGAAAAAAGCGAGTGAAAAGTCCCGTCCACAGCGCGTAAAGATATGCGATAGCAAGTGGAATATCCTGCAGGAGATAAAAGATCTGGTTGGTGGGGAAGAGCCACTTTCGGATTGCTCCCGTAAACACCACCAGCCAGTATGTCGCAAAAAATAAACGCAGCAGAGTCTGTTGCCGCGTCAGGTATTTTCCTGGCGCAACAACAGCATCCAAACCTGCGGAATGTTCTGCGACCTCTCCGGACATCCGGACTTCTCCTGAAATGAATTGACCGGTCGATTACGGATTGTTGATCGTTTGGGTAAGAGCAGGGACGGCGTAGAGGGAATTGATGACATTTGAAAAGAGATTGTTCGTGATATTGCGAAGATAGCTGGATGGAACGTAGAAGATATCGTTCTTTTGCAGAAGAGGATCCGCAATCTGTCCCTTTTCCAGTTTCAAAACGTCAATGTGAATAATCTCCCGCGTTCCATCCGCTTTCTCGCGAATGAGAAGAGCCTTCGATCGTGCGGCGATATCGGTAATCCCACCCGCTTGCGCAAGACCCTGGAGGAGAGTCAACTTCCGCAAACGCCCAAGGCCGGCGATGCCGTTGCCGAGACTTAATCCGCCGGTCAGCGGGTAAACTCCAGGTTTCGTCACTTCGCCCACCATGTAAAACGTCCCGATTGGAAGCACGTCGATGATGTCGCCAGGATGAACCATGGTGTTCATGGCCTTGGATGTTAGGTTCTCGGAATCGAAATCTACCTCAGTTGGCAGAGCGCCGTATCGATGGAGGATGCTGATCTGCTTGCCTTCAACTCCCGTGAATCCACCGCCCTGATTGAGGATGTAGGCCAGTGGCGCAGGCGCATAGAGCGGAAAGGATGCCGGTCGTTGGA
>JAJZFR010000387.1 GCA_021805265.1 Acidobacteriota bacterium
TGACATCTTGCGGCGCCATCTTACCCCCGCTTCGTCGTCCCACACGCGGTAGTTCGATAGCGTCTGCCCTACGTATACATTGCCCCAGCCAGCGGCTGCCATTCTTAAACACATGTCCCAGTCTTCGCAGGTTCTCCAGGCGAGATTGGGAAGATAGTAGTTTACTTCTCGCAACGCATCTCTCCGGTAAAGAATGCAGTTTGCAGCAACGCGAAATCCGCTGGCGTTGCTCGTCAGCATCTGGTCCCCGCTCTCATAGACATGTTTTCGCGCCAGTTGTCGATGACGCGTACGCACATCGTGCTGATCCAACTCGTATACGTTGCAGTGGCCAAAGCCTGCGCGCGGATACATCGCCATCGCCTCGACAAGTGCAGCTACATAACCAGGCTCAAGACGATCATCGGAATCCAGACGAACGATATATTCGGTCTGCGGCTGAGAGAACAGCCAACTCAGGTTTCCCGGCAAAGCCAGATTTGTCTCCTGGCGGTGATAACGGAGAAAAGGATATTTCTTGCATATCTCTTTCATCACTTCATCGGTATTGTCGGTACTAGCATCATCGGAAACCCAAATCTCACGGATCGGGTACGTCTGCGACAATGCTGATTTGATTGCTCCTTCCAGGTATTGCGCCTGGTTATACGTTCCAATGCAAATGGCTACCGTTGGTTTGCCGGCACCGCCTTCAGTCGCTAAGGATTCATCCATGGAAGGTCTCCGGCTGCTTGATTGGGCTGCTTGATTGGGCTATGTATGTATGAAAACCGTTCAGTCCGCGCGCGATTCGCTCGCACGGTTGTCTTCAGTTCTGAAATCGATGCTACATCGAATCGCCGCCGTGCAGCCGGACGCTGCCATCCGGCGAGCCCCGGCAGCCGGCTTTGAATCGTAACACCGCGCCCGCCAACCGGCTGGCCGCCGTCGTCGAGGGCCCTCGTCATGCTTCGCTTTTTACCGGCCATCCAGTTGATCCACATTCCGGTGGCTCAGCGCCCCGCCTGGAATGGGATCGAGCCGAATCCCCGGCCCTTCCCACAACAGCTCCGGTGTCCCTTCGCTCACCGTCCGCAGCGTATTCAGCCGCAGCGTGTGCTTTCCTGCGCGCAGACCAATCGCCCCGGAAGCATACCTCACCGCATTGTTCGGCGAGCCGCATACCTCGGCAAAGGACGGACCCGTTGCCGCGACCGGCCGACCATCCACCATCAGTTGCGCCCCATCCCGCGCCATTACGTGGAAGCGATACCCGCCATCGACGGGGGCATCCACGTATCCGCTGTACACCACCGCATAATGCGTATAACCGCCCGCATCGACCCCTGGCAGCGTCTCCGCAACCCCCGCTCGCATCGGCGTCTCCTTCGTAAAGTCAGGAAAATCCGGCCATGTGCCTGGATAAATCTGGTAGTCCAGTCCCGGCGCGGTCGCGGTCTCCGGTTGCGCCTCCTGCCACCGCTCCACCACGATCACAGCCTGCTCTGCCCAGTCCTGCTCCTCGGCATCCTGCTTGTTCTCCACATGCAGCAGCACGCGAAAGCTCCCGGCCCCATTGCGATCCCCGCGCAGCTCCGTCCCCAGCGCATCCCGGTAGCGATGCGTTACGTGCTGCCCCGTCGCCGTCGTACCATCCCCAAACAGCCACGTATACCGCGCATGCAACCCCGGCGAAGGCTCGGCGACGAAATCCACCCGCTGCCCAACCGTCACAATCGGTTGCCGTACGTGAAATGCCGCATGCGGCCCGGCCAATGCTCCATAGCTCGGCTCCGCCGTCCCTTCCGTCACCGCCACCGGCGTCGCCGCGTCCGAGTCCACCCGCTGCTGACCATACTTCACATTGTCCAGGTGTACCCCGTGAATATCCCCCGATAGCAGAGAACCCACCAGCGGCGGCTGCCCCAGCGCCCAGATATTCCGAAACGTAAAGTCGTGCAGCTCCGGCTCGCGCTGCTCCATCTGCACCAGCGAATACCAGTCGTCCAGCCAGAGATTTTCAAACGTGAACCCGCTGTGATCGCCATGCGCGCCATGGGCACCCCAGTACGTAAACAGCGCAAAGGGAAGCCCGCACGCACCAATCCCGCTGTGCAGAATATCCGAGTCCCGCAGCGTGAAGTTGTGCGACGTATAGCTTTTCTGTGGCCAGCCCGCGCGCACAATGTTTGAAATGCTGGTCGATAGCTCGCTGTGCTCCACCAGGATATTCGCGACCGGATGCCCTGGCCGAACCATCGCCGCTTCCGTGTACCCGTCCCACCCGCCCTGCATCGCCAACACGTCGTCCGACGCCCGGAAAAACGAATCGCGCACCACCGTGTCCCCGCCGCCCAGCCAGTCCATCCCGTCCTGATTCGCGTTCCCGGGGTTCCCGCCAATCACCCGCAGATCGTTGTACACAAAGTCCGTCGAGTCCTTCATCTGGATCGACCACGTCCGGCTGCGCACCAGGCATGTCACCCCGTCGATCTCGATCCCGTGCGCGTCGAGCGCCCCAATGCAGTGCCAGTCCGGGCGCTGCATCCATCCCTGATCGTTGTTCGGATCCTGCGGCCCGTCGTACAGCACCACTCCGCGGCCCAGCACCTTCACATTGCTCACCTTCCACAGGTTGATGCTCCCTTCGATCACCGCCCCCGGCTCCAGGTACCACGTATCGCCGCTCTGCGGATTCAGGCTCCCAACATGGATTCCCGGTGCCACCACATGCACCTGCGCTCCCGTGGGCGCGGGCGCAACCGGCTCTGACCCAAACACAAACAGCATCTGCGCGCGATTCAGAAAATCCTGTGGACGGCTGATCGCCAGCTTCGCCGGATGATCCAGTTGAAAGCGGATCGTCTCGCCCTCGCGCACCGGGCGAATCCCCAGCCGCCACGGCTGCACGTCCACCCCTCGCTCCCAGAAACCAGGCACCTTGGCCGTGATCGCTATCGTCACCGGCCCCGTCATCCCAAAGCTGATGTAGTCGTAGTTCGCCGCCGCCCGCGCCACGTCCACAGGCTGGCCGTTCAGCGTCACCGCAAAGTCGTCCGTGCGCAGCTCTGCGGGCAGCGGAACAGGCTGCACACTGCCTTGCGCCCGACCTTTGTGCTGGATCCCAGGCAGCGCCGCCGCCCGCCAGACCCCAAACCCCAACAACAAAGCCACGCTGGCGTACCGACACCGTCCACGGATGGTAACAATAACATTTCTCAGCACAGCAAGAGTGTATCTGCTTGGCCGAGCGAGTCGGAAACCACGGAATCAAACTCGCAAACTCAACCGAAAACCAAACACCGAAAAAATCAAAGCCGACAGATCAGCAGCTCCCGCTCGTAGATCATCTCCGGCGGCAGGTGGTCGTGCAGATCCAGAAACAGCTCCTCGTGATCCATCACTTCGCGCTTCCACTGCGCGCGGTCCACCTCCTGCAGCGCGTCAAAGGCGGCGCGGTCAAACTCCAGCCCATCCCAGTTCATGTCCTCATAGCGCGGAGTCCAGCCAATCGGCGTCTCCATGCTCAGCGCACGCCCGCGAACCCGATCCACAATCCACTTCAACACCCGCATATTCTCCGAAAATCCAGGCCACAGATACCGCCCCTCCGCGTCCTTCCGGAACCAGTTCACGTGAAAGATCCGCGGCGTCGAGCTGAGATTCCGCTGCATCTTGATCCAGTGGCGAAAGTAGTCGCCCATGTGGTACCCGCAGAACGGAAGCATCGCCATCGGGTCGCGGCGAACTTTGCCCACCGCTCCCGCCGCCGCCGCCGTCGTCTCCGATCCCATCGTCGCGCCCAGATACACGCCGCTCGACCAGTTGAACGCCTGGTACACCAGCGGCAGCGTCGTCGCCCTTCGTCCGCCAAACAGAATCGCCGAAATCGGCACTCCCTCCGGGTCTTCCCACGCTGGATCGATCGACGGGCACTGGCTGGCCGGGGCTGTGAACCTTCCATTGGGATGTGCCGCTGGCCTGCCCGTCGTCTTCCCGATCTCCGGCGTCCACCGCTCCCCGCGCCAGTCCACGCACTCCGCGGGCGGCGTCTTTGTCATCCCTTCCCACCACACCCCGCCATCCGGCGTAACAGCAACGTTGGTAAAGATCGTGTTCCGCCCCAGCGTCCCCATCGCATTCGGATTTGTAGCCGCGCTCGTCCCCGGCGCAACCCCGAAAAATCCCGCCTCCGGATTGATCGCTCTCAGTCGGCCATTCCCATCCGGCTTGATCCACGCAATGTCATCCCCAACCGTCCAGACCTTCCAACCCGCAAATCCCTTCGGCGGAATCAGCATCGCGAAGTTCGTCTTCCCGCAGGCCGAGGGAAACGCCGCTGCGACATACGTCTTTTCGCCCTCCGGATTTTCCACGCCAAGGATCAGCATGTGCTCCGCCATCCAACCTTCGTCGCGCGCTATATTCGACGCAATGCGCAGCGCGAAACACTTCTTGCCCAGCAGTGCATTCCCGCCATACCCTGACCCATAGCTCCATATCTCCCGCGTTTCAGGAAAATGCACAATGTACTTCGTGTCGTTGCACGGCCACGCTACATCCT
>JAJZFR010000054.1 GCA_021805265.1 Acidobacteriota bacterium
CAAAGAGCGCGTCCATGCCCTCGGGCTTATGGAGATGCAACGCCACGCGCAGCTCATGTACACAAGCTGCGGGTGGTTTTTCGACGATATTTCCGGCATCGAAACCGTCCAGATCATCGCCTATGCCACGCGGGTTCTCCAGTTGGCGCGAGCGCTCTTTGGCGACGCGGTTGCAAATCTGGAGACTGAGTTTCTCGACCAGTTATCCCTCGCGCGCTCGAATGTTTCCGCCGCTGGCGACGGGGCCGCCATCTATCGCGATCAGGTCGTTCCCATGGAACTTACGCTCGGTCAGGTTGCTGCTCACTACGCCATCAGCTCGATCTTTTCTTCCTTTGCGGACGACACAGAGCTCTTCTGCTATCGCATCCATCGCCTCTCCCACGACATGATGATGTCCGGCAAAGGCCGACTTGCCGTGGGCCACGTGCGGGTTGTATCCACCATTACCGACCATGCCGACGAGTTCACTTACTCTGTGCTTCACTTTGGCGACCAGAACATCACCGCCGCAGTCAGGGCCTATCGCGCCGAGGACGAGGAGACTTACAGCAGGATGATCGCCGAAGTCAGGGGCAAGGTGATGGAGGCGAATTTCCCCGAGGTCATTCGACTGCTTGATCGCTATTACGATCTCGATTATTCGCTCACTTCGCTCTTCCGCGATGAACAACAGCGAATCATTCATATCATTCTCAACTCGACCTTGCGCGACATCGAAACGTCTCTGACCAGCATTTACGAAAACCACGCCAGCTTGCTCCATTTTCTCTCGCGTACAGGCTTGCCCAAGCCGCCCGCTCTCACGCTCGCTGCGGGCTTCGCTGTCAACGTTGGCCTCCGCCGCGCGCTCGAAGAGGATTCCATCGATACCGCCGAGATTCGCTCGCTGCTGGCCATGGCTGCCGACGATGAAATAACCCTCGATACTCCTACGCTTTCCTATCTCGCCGACCAGCGCATGAAGCGAGCCATGGTCGATTTGCAGATGTCTTCCGGCTCGCTCGATTCGCTCGAACGCGCTCTCGCTCTGGCTCATTTACTGCGCGAAATGCCCTTCGAGCTCAATCTCTGGCAAGCTCAGAATCTCTGGTATGAAATCTTTCGCAGCTCCGACTACTCGCTTACGGGACACTCCAGAGAGAAGCGTCCCGAGTGGGAGAAAAATTTCAAAGAACTTGGCGAATGTCTCTTGATTGCCTGTGACGTCATCACCACCGACGAGCCAACAGCCGCTACTCCTGGCGACTGAAGTATGCTGGATCACGGCTTGATTTGGTTTGTCGAAAGTGGATTCAAACTCAGCTCTTGCGTGAGGACTCACTGATGCGATTCCGCAGTTGGCTCGTTCCTGTGTTGTTTTCCTGCGTTGTTGCCGCCACGGCGTCCAGAGCGCAGGACGTTCGCTACAGCCCCGACGGCGAACAGATTCCCGGTCCGCGCTGCGCCGCTGTACCCGATTGGGATACATCCAAACCGCGCACCTGTTCGCCTCAGGACTTTACCGCCTATCTCGCGGATATAGACCATTGGCGAGCCGAGCGGCGCTCGCGCGTGGGCTACGATCCAGCCAGCGCGACCATGGCCTGGGCCTACAATCTGCCCGCACTCAAGTGGACCCAGTCGGCATTCATTCAACCTCAGTTGATGGTCCATGACCGTTACTTCTATGACCCCGCGGCGCAGCGTTACACCGTGGACAAATATCTGGCTGACGTGACTGCCCGCTACGGCGGCATCGACAGCGTACTCCTCTGGCATACCTACCCGAATCTTGGCATCGACGACCGCAACCAGTTCGATTTCTTCGCCGATCTTCCCGGTGGCCTGCCCGCTGCCAAAGCCATGGTCGATGACTTTCATCGCCACGGCGTCAAGGTGCTGTTTCCGGTCATGGTGTGGGATCGCGGAACCAACACCTCCGGTAACCCCGGAGAAACAATATGGACGAAACTCAGCGAAGAGTTGAAGGCCGTCGGGGCCGATGGCGTCAACGGAGACACCATGGACGGCATGCCGCGGCTCTTTGCAAAAACATCTGTCGATGAAGGTCATCCGCTCGCGCTCGAGCCGGAGACAGGCCTCGCCTCCGACGAAATGGTCAGCTACAACACTCTCACCTGGGGTTACTGGGATTATCATTTCACCCCGTCTGTCAGCCGCTATAAGTGGCTCGAGTCGCGACACATGGTCAACATCAGCAACCGCTGGGCACACAATCACCTCAACGACCTGCAGGAGGCGTTTTTCAACGGCATCGGTTTTGAAAGCTGGGAAAATATCTGGGGCATCTGGAATGGTCTTACCCCGCGCGATGCTGAAGCGGTGCGCCGCATCGGGCTGATCGACCGCGCCTTCGCGTCCTTCCTCACCAGCCCGCAGTGGGAGCCGCATACGCCGACGCGCATCTACGGCGTCTTCGCCAGCAAGTGGCCGGGGCCGACTAACACTCAGCCCGCTTCTGATTCTCCGCGCAGTACGTTATGGACCCTCGTCAATCGCAATCCCTACGCCGTCAGCGGCGACCAGCTACGCCTGGCCACGCACAAAAACGCGCTCTACTACGACCTATGGCGCGGGGTCGCTTTGACTACACGCGTCGAAGGCGACCAGACCTGGCTGGCCTTTCCCATCGAACCAGAGGGCTACTCGGCGATTCTCGAAACCGACAACCAGACCAGCGGTCTCGATCCTCAGACCGCGCGCCTCATGGAGCAGATGAAAGCCCTGGATGCGCGTCCGCTGCAATCCTTCTCCGCCGCTTGGCATCCGATTGAGCAGCAGATCGTGCCTGTCGCGCGTACCCAACCAACCGAGGTCAATCCGCCTGGAATGGTGCTCATTCCGGCCGGAGATTTTCTCTTCCGCGTCAACGGAATCGAGATTGAAGGCATGGACGACGCGGGCGTCGATGTTCAGTATCCCTGGGAAGACACGCCGCGGCGTTATCACGAACACCTCATCCAGTTGCCCGCCTACTGGATCGATCAGTATCCCGTAACCAATCGCGAGTTCAAGCGCTTCCTCAACGCCACTCACTACCAGCCGCGCGACGCACACAATTTTCTACGCGACTGGATCGATTGCGACTATCCCTCCGGATGGGGCAACAAGCCCGTCACCTGGGTCTCGATCGAGGATGCCCGAGCCTACGCCGCGTGGGCGGGCAAGCGCCTGCCCCACGAGTGGGAGTGGCAGTACGCTGCCCAGGGAACCGATCATCGCCGCTATCCATGGGGATTCGGAGAAGACGCCGCGCATCAGCAGACCATCGGCTCGCTGGTCGATCCTTATGCGCGCCTGAGTCAGCCCGAGGCCCAGTATCTGCTCGATACCGCTGGCGTCCTGCCGCCATCCTCAAGCCCAACTCCGACTCCGGATCGCGGACGCACCATGCAGCCCGCAGACGATGTCAATGCACATCCCGCCGGAGCCAGCCCCTTCGATGTTCGCGACCTCGTCGGCAACGTCTGGCAGTGGACCGACGAATATCAGGACGACCACACCCGCTTCGCCATCCTGCGCGGCGGCAGCCATTATCAACCGCAAGGTTCGCGCTGGTACTTCCCCCAGGCCTACGACCTGTCGCAGCACGGCAAATATCTGCTCATGGCTCCCAGCCTCGACCGCAGCGGCACCATCGGCTTCCGCTGCGTCAAGGACGAACAACCCTGAGTCCGGATTTCAGCTTCGCCAGTGCAGCTCGACAGGTGCTTCGAGTGGATGCTTGCCCGACCCATCCAGCCGCGCCTGCTTCAGCGCAAAATACCACTTTGCCGGTTTGTCCGCATCGTCGATCAGCATCAGGCTCGGGTTGTGCCGCAGCCCCTCTGCCTGCTGGATCATGGTGACCTGATCCTGCCGCACAAACTTCGCCCCAAAGAACTTGGCAATCGGCGTCACCAACGGAACGTGATAAAAAACATTCCACGCCGCCACCACGTCAATCCGACAGGTCGATGCGGTAATTGGCGTCACCGTGGTCAGGCTGGTGAACCACTTCTCGCCGCAGCGGATGGTCTCGGTCCGTCGATTCGGCAGCGTGAAGTCGATGGTCGTCTCGACCGGATGCCCATACACGCCCAGCAACTTGTACGGCGCCGAATTCCCGCTCGGCGCGTGCGCCGCCATGCGAAAGCCCTCGGGGATCGGTTCAAATCGCTTGGTCTTCTCACGGATCGACTCGCGCGAGCGCCACCACCATGCCTGGTGGACAAACGGCCCATGCGCCGGATCCATCAGCCCAATGATCCCGTGATCCACATTGCACGGTAGCTCCGCCGTCAGGTGCGCCATGCGGAAATGCGCGCCGAACTTCTGCAACTCCGGCACTGCTGGCAGGCTCGCTTCGTCCATCCTCCGTCCCGCGCCAGGTCGCGGAATATACACCCATACATACCCGTCGCGCTCCATTGCCGGATACGCCTGCGCGAAGATGCGCGTCGGGTCCAGCCGGTCCTCGCTCGACAAGGATGGAATCGTTTCGCAGCGCCCTGAACATGGCTCAAACTCCCACCCGT
>JAJZFR010000222.1 GCA_021805265.1 Acidobacteriota bacterium
GATGCCATTCGAGCTGCAACCCGCCATCAGCTAGCGGGAGTTTACTGTGGGCTGTGAGGTCTGGCTTTAGATATGGAAGCTAAGATTCTGCATTTATGGTACTTGCGATCATAGCGTCGATCCATCTTGTGTATTACCCTTCTGAGATTGACAATAACCAAAGATAGCGCGCTTTTTGCTTGACTGCGTGGGACATTGTGATGTATTGTATTACCCTGTATGGCGTCCCTCATCAAGAAGAAAAAAGCCAACACCATCTACTACTACGTCGTCGACAGCGCACGAGTCGACGGCAAGCCCCGCATCGTCCATCAGACTTACCTGGGCACCGCCGAAAGCGTCGCTCGGCTGGTTCAGGATCGAACCGCGCCGGTACCGCTGTCGGCCACTACGGTCGACTTTGGTCTGCCCGGCGCTCTGTGGCTGGCGGCGGAGAAATCGGGCGTCTTTTCTCTACTCCAGTCGCTCTGGCCTAAGCCCCGCTCCGGCCCTTCTCCGGCGCATTATCTGCTCCTGGCCGCCATCCACCGTATCTGCCAGCCAGGGCCGAAGACCGAAGTGGCCGACTGGTATCGGGACAGCATTCTGTCGTCGCTGTGGGGATTGGCTCCGGAACGATTCAGCTCCCAGGCTTTCTGGGATTGTTTTGATCGCATTGATACTGGCGAGTCGCTGCCTGCGGGTAAGCGCGATGAACTGGAAGAGGCCCAACTGCTACTGCTCGGTCTGTGGAAGGAAAAACAGCTGGTGATCCGCCGACTGCTGGCCTATGACACCACCAACTTCTACACCTACATTGCCAGTAACAACGAACGCAACAGTCTGGCGCAGCGAGGACACAACAAGCAGGGACGTCATAACCTGCGCCAAGTGGGACTGAGTTATGTTCTGGATGGTGACAGCGGACTCAGTCTTTGTCATCACCTGTATCGCGGCAACGTGGCAGACGCGGAGGAATTCCCCCAGGCATTGCATCGCATCGTGACTCTGCTGGAGCGCAACCAGATTGCACCGGACACCGTCACACTGGTGCTGGATAAAGGTTCGGCTGCTTTGGCCAACACCCTGGAGTTGGAACAGGCCGGGGTGGGATGGATCTCGGCGCTTCCCTGGAGTCAGGCACCGGCCGAGTTCCGCTCGTCGCAGCAACTGACTCCACTGAGCAGCCAGCAACCGGGTGTGTCGGCAGCCGCGGAAACCATGGTAGTTCACGGCAAACAGTACCGCTGCGTGGTCAAATACTCGGCCCCCTTTGCCGGCGAACAACTGCACAGTCTGACTACCAGTCTGAGCAAG
Organism: Acidobacteriota bacterium; assembly: GCA_021805265.1. Lineage (GTDB taxonomy): Bacteria > Acidobacteriota > Terriglobia > Terriglobales > Acidobacteriaceae > Acidicapsa. The sequence goes on from JAJZFR010000222.1 coordinate 1,297, forward strand.
GCTATGCAGTCCATGCGCAGGCTGGCGCGGGAGCTGGCCACCTCGGCGGCATCCTTCACCGAGCGCGGGCTGCGCAACAAGATCGCACGATGGCTGTCACCGCAGTTCGTCGATGAACTGATCAGCTACACGCTGGAGCAACGCGACGGCCGCTGGCAGTTGCAATTCGACTTCGATCACCAGGCCCTGGAACGATTGATGGCGCAAAGACTGGGGCGAACCGTACTGGTCACCAACCGCTTCGATTGGACTGCCGAGCAGGTAGTTACTGCCTTTTCCGGTCAACAACACATCGAGCAGGTTTTTCGCGGACTCAAGGATGGAGACTGGCTGGGATGGGGACCGATGTATCACTGGACCGACCAGAAGATCCGCGTCCATGCCTTCTACTGCATGTTGGGAATCTCGCTGTTGCAGTATGTCCGCCGCCAGGCAGTGGAAGCATGGCCAGGGCTCTCTACCGAAGAACTACTGGAACAGCTGCGACAGATTCAGAAATACACCCTGCTCTATCCGCCTCAGGGAGAGAAGGGGCCAAATCGTCTTGCCACCGTTCTTTCTAAACAATCCCTGACGCAGCAGAGACTGGCCCAGGTGCTGAGCCTCGATCAGCTCGGTAGTACCCAACGTGGGTAATACAACTGCACCAGCGTAACTTCCAAACAAAGAACAACCTACAGGCGTTTTTGCCGCATTCTCAGTAAACTCCCGCTAGACCTGATGACTGGAGTGCTCAAAAGGCACTCCAGTCGTTGTGCGTTTTGCGGTACCGATTTGTGCCGACCGGCAAAGCCATCGAGGAGTCGGTCGATTTGGCACACGAGATTTACAAAAAGGTGTTCAGGCGGCTACCTGAGAAGATTGATGGTAGGTAAAGTAGACATGGCTCAGAAAAAGGTCAACCCCTGCTGTCCAGTGGCTGGCTGTCGCGTATCGCGACCCCACACCGATGACCCGCTCATCAAGGCACTCGTTCTGCGCTACACGGGGCCGGACAAGTTGCTCGGGTGGGTGCAGATGAGCCTCGGTCAAATTCACGACTCGATTTTGGACGACTTCAAGAGTAACCGGCATTTCGGGTGGCTCACGCGCCTTCGTCAAATCGAAGAGTTGTACTTTCGGACGCTATATATTCTTTTCCTAATCCCCGACGATGAGGTACCTCACTGGCTGTCCGGCGACCCACCAAATTCACTCACCTAGAATCTACGAGGCAGTGAACCGAGAGATTCTGATGGGCAGAGGAAAGTTAATCGACCCTCAAACCGGCAAAGGGTTGGGGCAGTTCACACCCATGAATCTTCTTCACAGTGGTGGCCACGACAATTACAAAGCGATGCAGCATGTACCGTCAGCTCATCACTATCCGACTGCGGTTCCGAGAGGAGTTTTCCGGTGGATCGCTGGTGCCATTTGGGAATACCCCGGTTTTCGGAAAACCACTGGCTATGGGCGCTCGCGGCATTGGAACTGAAGCCGGTGATTGTGGCGAGCAGGCGAATCCTGTCGCTAGCGTTCGGATTGCTTCCGTAGAAATCATGCTCGGTCAAGGTGCGGACAAGCCGGTCCCGTCCAAAGATCAGGGCGAGCGATTCCAGTATGGTGCTTTTCCCCGCACCATTCGACCCCACGAGCACCGTTTGGCGCTCACTGAACTCGACCACCGCGCTTTTCATCCCGCGGAAGTTCTCAATTCGAAGCTGCCGAATCCACATGTCCCCTCCCCGCCCGTGCTTTGAGGGGGTCGCCGCTCTGCGCCCGATGAAGGTGCAGGACTTTCCCCAGAATTTCTTAGGCTGACCAGATGAGTGCCAGTTCCAGTTGTGCGTCCGGCGGTGATTTTTGCCTTGGCTGGAAGGCGCTGCCGGAGAGCAGGCGTCGGATTCCGTCGGCCAAAGCATAAAAGCGGAAGGGCGGAATACCGAAGAATCGCTGCGAGATGACGAGCAGTTTCTCGGTGAGGATGCGCAGCTTCATTTTCTGTCCGAGAAAAGTGGCGGCAAAGTAAGCCGCGGCGGTCACGAGCACGACCAAGTTCTTCAGTCTCCGATACTTCATCACCCGGATGTCTTCCAGGTTGTAACTCTGTTTGACGAAGCGGAAAGTCTCCTCAATTTTCCACCTTGTCCAATAGATTCGTGCCGCCCACCATACACTTTCCGAGTCCCGCGCTCGCAGTTTGAGGTTGGTGACGAGCAGGATCGGCTGCTCGCCAAAGCCTGCCACCACCACCAGCCAGAGCATTTCGTCGCGGCCCACAAGACGGAAAGGCTCAGCGCCGTAATGCAGTTCGTAGGTCTTCTCTTGCCCCTTGTCGATCTTCACCACGCGCGCCTGATGGCGCAGTTTACAGCCCGCGGCCAGCTCGGCTATGCCGCGCAGCCGCCCCCGCCGGTCGCGCACCATGCGCTCGCCGGTGGAACGAATGACAAAGCGCAAATGCTTGTCCAGCAAGGGTTCCAGCAGCTTCTTGCGGTCGCAGCCGCGATCCATGGTCCAGATGCCGCGGCCGTTGAGATGCCGGTTCGCCGCGTCGACGACAGAGAGAATCTCGGCGTTTTCGCTCACGTATTCTTTGGCTTCGGCCGAGAACAGCTTCTGGCATACCGGCACGATGTCGCTGCCGTTTACTTCTGCTGCGGTCACGTCCTCCAGCCAGTAGCCGGGGTGCGTCTCCCCCGTCGAGCCGTCCCAGACCGTCGCCAGGTGTTCCATTTTCCGGGCATACTCTTTGCGGATATCGCTGAGGTCCAGCGCCAGCACGGTATCTTCGCAAATGCGTGTGCTCGCCATCGCGACGAACTTCGAAGTAAGTTCCGTCTCTATCTCTGCGTGCTTCAAGTTACGCGACAATCGCTTCTCGGTGCGGATCAGGGGAATAGCTTCGCCCAGCGCGCGCCCGATATTACTGAGTTTCACATCCTGGCTGGACTCGATGCCATAGAGCATCTCGGAGACAAACTTCGTCAGTGGTTTCGACAGGCCGCCACACAACTCCGAGGTGAATTTCGACAGTTGGGCTTTCAAACGGGAACGGACTTTGCTATCGTGCATCGGGGGCGCCTCCGGGCAGACAGATTTTCTTGGCTGAAAATCCCTTCTACCACGAATCGCGCCCCTCCCACTTTCTTATTGCGATAACCTGTTCAAACAGGGTGCCTTACGCAACCAGGCCATCAAAATCTGGGGAAAGTCCTGGACGCTTCTGGCATTACCTGTAAA
>JAJZFR010000062.1 GCA_021805265.1 Acidobacteriota bacterium
CTTCTCCTCGCGGCCCACATTCAACAGCATCACCACAAAGGTGAACAACACCATGATCGCGCCCGCGTAGACGATGACCTGCGCCACCGCCAGAAACTCCGCCCCCAGCATCAGGTAAAGCACCGCCAGCGAACTCATCACCACAATCAGTGAAAGCGCACTGTTGATCGGATGCGTCTGCAACAGCAGATTCGCTGCTCCCGCCAGAGCAAACACCGCAAAAATCACAAACAGAATCAAATGCATGAATTCATCAATCCTCGTGGTACACAGCCTCGTGGTACACAGCCTCGAAGTACACGACCTCGAACTGCACGGCCCCAAACTGCAAAGCCTCGAACCGCAAAACCTGAAACTGCCAGGCCCGCAAACCAGACCCGATTCTAACTCAGAACACACTCAGCGCCAGGCTCGTCCCGACGATGTTCAGCATCGCCACCGGCAACAGAAACTTCCAGCCAAACCCCATCAACTGGTCATAGCGAAAACGCGGCAGCGTTCCCCGCACCCAGATATAAAGAAACAGAAAGAAGAAGACCTTGGCCACAAACCAGAAGATCGGAACCAGTGCGTGGACCACAATGTTCTGCGGCGGCGGAATCAAATCCCCAAACGGACTCGTCCACCCGCCCAGAAACAACAGCGTCGCCACGCAGCCCACCGTGATCATGTTCCCGTACTCGGCCATGAAAAACATGGCGAACTTCATCGAGCTGTACTCCGTGTGATACCCGCCCGTCAGCTCCGTCTCCGCCTCGGGCAGATCAAACGGAGCGCGATTGGTCTCCGCATATGCCGCCATCAGGTAGATGAAAAACGCGACGATCTGCCCCCCGCCAAACACATTCCACGAGGCGATTCCGTGCACCGACTGCACCTTCACAATATCGGTCAGCGACAGGGAACCGGTGCGCAACACAATCCCCACCAGCGACAACCCCAGCGCCAGCTCATAGCTGATCATCTGCGCCGAGGCCCGCAGCGAGCCGAGCAGCGAATACTTGTTGTTCGACGACCAACCGGAGAGCGCAATCCCGTACACCCCCACCGAGGTCACGCCAAGCAGGATCAGCAGCCCGATATTCAGGTCCGAAATCTCGAACAGCCTCACCCCATGCCACGTCATCGGATCGCCAAACGGCACCACCGCAATCGAGAGCAGCGAACAGCCCAGCGCAATCAGCGGAGCCAGCAGGTAGATCGGCCGGTACACCCCCGACGGGATGATGTCTTCCTTCAGAAACAGCTTCAGCCCATCCACCAGCGGCTGCAGCAACCCGAACGGACCCACTCGGCTAGGCCCCCAGCGATTCTGGATGCGGCCCACCAGCTTCCGCTCCAGCAGCACCGTATAGGCCACCGCCGTCAGAAACACCACCAGCACCACCACCACCTTCACCAGGCTCAGCAACAAGAACATCCAGATACTCACAAAACCCGTCCCTTTCTCATCTCCCGGCAACCGCCGCCTAAGCCGTGCTCAACCCAGCTCAAACCTGCTCAACCCAGCTCAACCCAGCTCAAACCTGCCCAACCCGCGCTTAGTCCGCAGCAACCCCGCCCGAGGGCTGCTTCTGGTACGCGGCCAGCTCCTGCAGCGCCCGCGTCCGCTCGCTCAGATCGCCGGAGGTAAACAGCCCCGAATGCCGCGCCAACACGCCGTCCTTGCGTCCGCTGATCCCCCCAACCTCCGCCAGCGAAACAAATCCAGCCGTCCGTCCCGGCTCTGTCGCTGCCTCGTTGCCGCCAAAGAGATTCAGCCGGTCCAGCCGATAGCCCGCCACCAGCCGCTCGATCTCGTCCAGCACCGCCAGCGGATCGAACGGACTCAGCTTCAGTTCCAGACCGTTCGCCGCCAGCCATACCGCGTGTCGATCCGCCTCGCCTGACTGCGCCCCGCGCGTCTGGCCCATGTCTCCACCCCGACCCAGCGAGACATGCCCCAGCGAGACTTGCCCCACACCGCCAGCCCCGACGCTCGAGCTGCTGCCAAAGGGCACCAGCTTCCGCACGTCCACGCCCATCGCTCCCGCCAGCCGAACCACAATCTCGAAGTCCGACTTCACTCCGGCCTTGTCGGCGGCCTTTTTCACCAACTGCACATCCCCGTAGCTGTTGGTCACCGTGCCGGTCTTTTCATACAGGCTCGCCGCCGGCAACACCACATCCGCCAGTGCCGCTGTCTCCGTCAGAAACAAATCCTGCACCACGACAAATGTCTGCTTGAGCGCCTCCGCTTTCACGCCCAAAGTGGCCACCGGGTTCGCGCCAACCACGTACAGCGCCGCCACTTCGCCCCCACCCGCCGCATCGAATATATCCACCAGGCTCCTGCCCGGCTCGGTCGGCATCCCCGCGTACTCCGCAGCAATCGCAGAGGAAGCCCCAACCGACTGGTAGCCCGGCAACAGGTCCGGATACAGCCCCATATCCGCCGCTCCGCGCGCATTCACAAAGTCGCCCAGCAGGGCAAACTTCACCCCCTCGCGCGCCAGGCCCCAGCGCAGCAGCGCCGCCAGCGCTTCGCCGCGATACTCCTCGCCCACCACCACCACCAGCGACGCTTCCCCGAGCACGTCCGCGCGCAACTCCGCCGCGCCCGCAGCATTGCCGAGCGCCGCATCCTCGCCGCCCAGATACCGCGTCAGCGCCCCATAGCCGCCCTCCGCCAGCCGCAGGGTCCGCTGCGCCTGCCGCTCCAGCTTGATCTCCCGGCTGTTCGCCACATAAAGCCGCGCCTGGTTCAACCGGAAGTTCGTCCGCAGGCTCCACGCCAGCAGCGGATGCTCCTCGGTCGGATTCCCGCCGATCAACAGAATCGCCGGAGCTGCGGCAATCTCCCGCTCGCTCGCCGCGCGCCCCTCGGACCCGGCCAGAAACCGCGCAAAGGTCGCGTAATCCGTTGATCGCTCGTGGTCGATGTGGTTCGTTCGAAGCACCGTCCGGGCAAACTTCTGCAGCAGGTAATTCTCCTCGTTCGTCGTCCGGTTCGACCCGATCACCGCAATCGATTCGCCGCCCCGGCTATCCCGCGCCGCAGCAAATTTCGACGCCACCAGCTTCAGCGCCTTCTCCCACGTCGTCGCTTCCAGCACACCCGCGCTGTTTCTTGCCAGCGGCTCCCGGATGCGCTCCGCGCTCTCCACAAAATCAAATCCAAACCGACCCTTCGCGCACAGAAAATCCCCATTGATCCCGCTCTTGTCGCGATTATCCGCCCGAACAATCTCCGCACCCTCGTTCCCCTGGCGAATCCCCAGCGTCACCTTGCACCCGTCGCCGCAATGCGTACACACCGTCGAAACGTGGTTCATCTCCCACGGCCGCGTCTTGTAGCGATACGTCCCGCTGGTCAGCGCGCCTACCGGGCAGGCGTCGATACACATCCCGCACTGCTCGCAGTCCAGGTGATCCCCGCCATTCGGCGCAATCGTCGCCGACGATCCCCGATTCTGAATCCCCAGCGCCCACACATCCATCCCCTCGCCACACATCCGCACGCAGCGATAACACAGAATGCATCGCGGGCGATCGAAGTACACCGCCGGAGACCACTGCTGCTCCTCGCGATGCTGCTTCGCCTCCGAGTACAGGCTCTCGCCCGCGCCATACTTGAAGGTCATATCCTGCAGCTCGCACTCGCCGCCCGCATCGCACACCGGGCAGTCCAGCGGATGATTTCCCAGCAGCAACTCGAGCGTCGCCTTGCGTGCCTGCGCAATCTCCGCCGACTCGGTGACAAACACCTGCCCTTCGCCCACCGGCGTCGTACATGCCGTCTGCAACTTCGGCACCTTCTCCTGCCGCACCACACACATCCGGCAAGCCGCCTGCAAGCTCAAGCCAGGGTAGTAGCAGAACGCAGGTATCTCGATCCCCGCCTTGCGGCAGGCCTCGATCAGCAGCGTCCCCGCCGGCGCGGTCAGCTTCTTTCCATCCACGGTAAAAGTTACATCTGCCATCGGTCCCTGTCCTTGCCCTGTCTTGTGTCTGCCTGACTTGCCCCGTCCTGCCCGGTCTTGGATTGGTCCTACGCCGCCTGTGTCGATTCCGATGGAATCAGCGACAGAGGCACCGACACCGAAAGCCACTCCACAAAATACTCTTTCGTAGCGTGCTCCGGATCAAACTCGGCAAAGTTGACGCTCGTCGCCGAAGCCTCAGGGAGCGATTCGCCCGCCTTCGCCGTTTCCGCCAGATAAACTTCCATCGCTTCACGCATATTGGCGCGCGTATCCTCCAGACCATCCCCCACCGTGCCGCAACCGGGAAAATCGGGAGAGAAGGCGCTCCAGTTGTCAGAGCTTTTCTCGTAAACCACAAGATACTCTCGAGTCATTTCAATCCTGCCTTCTTCAGAATACTGTGAAGCAGACCCTTGCCAATCTCTTTCCCCGCATGGATCGGTACGACCAGCAAACCCGGCTTCAATTCGTGCCGAAAGTGACGATGACTGCCGCTCTGCCCCGTTGCGTACCATCCATCGGC
>JAJZFR010000382.1 GCA_021805265.1 Acidobacteriota bacterium
ATGGTATGGACAGATTTGGGTGCCCAGATCCCCCGGCACTTTGGGGACCTGGGTGGGAGCCTGAGAAGCCTGCTCGACTGCAGGATGGAAATGCTAATACTTGCGCTGATAGGTCTTCGAGAGCCGGTCGTGCAGCCCCAGGCCTTCGCCGTCCACCATGGCCCAGGCTAGTCCCAGCCCTGCGGGCAGCGCGGCCACCAGGAGCGCCGGAATCCTCGCGAGCGACTGCGCGACGGTGGGATTGTTGTCGTCAAATGTGCAAAGGGCGATGCGGGCATAGCGCATGCCGGGGGTTCCCTCGGCGGAAAAACCGAAGAAGATCGCCAGGTAAAGGATGGCGAAGAGCGGCAGCGCGAGGGCCGTTGCCTCGAGCGCGACCACGCCCGAGGGAGGGTGATCGGTGGAAGCAATGGCCACGGTGGCCGCTGCCAGCCAGGCTAGCGCGACCAGCGCGCCATCGACGATGGTGGCGAGCAGACGGTCAGACTTGGCAGCGACCAGGAGTTCCACCTTTTCGGCTGTCGGGGCTGCGGCCTTTGCGGCCAGCGGGAGCGTTTCCCCAGCGAGGGTCTGTTCCGGGAAGTGGTGGAAGTCGGCCACAGTTCGGGGCAGGTCCGGCTGGGCGGCGATCTCCCCATATGCAGGGTTCGCGTACTCGGCCTGGTAGCTGTGCGCCTGGCCTGGGGCAAAGTCATTCCAGTCGGTGGAGGGTTCGTCGTCGAGCGCGGCCTGGTCGGATTCAAAGAAATTGTGATGATCGAGCGGTCCCAGTTCAACCCGTTGCTCGGCTTGCTGCTCGGCTTGCGACTCGGTTTGCGAGAGTCCTTGCGCGCCGCGATAGAGGGCTCGCTCATCTAGGCTCGGCTCTTCGAGTTCAATGCTCGCCCACTCCGGGGGCGCAACACTGATCCGGACCGGGGCGGCCAGCAGCTCGGGGTCCACTTCAAAGATGCTGAGTTGAGGATTCTCGAGGGCGCGCTGGGCGAATGGCCCCTCGGCCAGCCTTGGACGGGCCTTGCGGGCGGCGATCAGTTCCCGCGGAAACTCGATCAGATTCGCCGCCGAGGAGTGGATTGGCTCGACGGTGGCGCTGGCCAGGACATCGTCAGGAAACATATCCTCGACGTAGGTGGCGCGGCTGAATTCGTATTCCGGTGTTGGCTTGAGAGCGGGGGCGGGATAGACGCGCATCTCTGCCCACACGTCCTGCTCGGGAGCGCTCGCCGGGGGCAACGCATCCTGCCAGCGCGGCTGCGGAGCAAGCGCATTTGCGGCGTTTTCGGTCGCGGCTGGCGGCGCATCCTGCCAGCGGGCGGTCTGTGCGGCATGGGTTGACGGGGAAGTGTATGCCTGCTTGCCGGCGAGAGGTGCGGCGACCTCGGGCAGGCGGGACTCGGGCAGGCGGGACTCGAGGCCTGCGAGAACCGCTTCGGCGGCAGCCTGGGCATCGCGGGCGGCCTCCACAGCAGCGCTTGCGGCCTGGACGACGGCGCGCGCCTCGCCCGCCAGCAGATCGCTGTAGGTGGGTGCCTGAGCATAACGCGCCGCCACGCGCGCGGCGGCCTGTGCGGCACGGGAACTTGCGCTCTGTTGCGGGCTTGTGCGCTGCTGCTCTTCCGCGACGTTGCCGCGACGGCTGCGGTGCGCGGCCAGTCGCTGGTTTACCTCGTCCTTCCAGCTTGCGCCGGCCGGGGCTTCGGCCCGAGTTTCTTCGATCTTCGGCGCAAACAGGTCTGGCGCGCTGGACTGTCTGGAGAAGCTAGCCGATTGACTCAATGTATCGTTCCCTTCCTGCTCAGTTGCCGGGCGTTCTATTTCAACCCTGGCTGCCAGCCTCAAGACCCCGTTTCCGGGGTGTCATCCATGGTCTGGAAGAGACGGGATCGTGAAAATCCTTTCGGGAGAGCACGGCCGCGCCCTCTCGGCACGCGTGGTGAGCGCCGGGTCGAGCATGAGCCGATTTTTCCTGAGCCAGAGCCGCTTCCATCGCGTCTCACCAGAGTGCTCTTTGCTATCCTGAGCAGGAATCTGGTGATGCGACTTCGCTATCTTTGGTGTATCACGCTGCTAGTGCTCTGTCATGCGGAGTTGAGGGCGCAGCTAGTAACGAACTCGCTACCTCCTGCAAAAAAAGCAGCAGCGAAGTCTCTGCCGCAAAGCCGGCGCAGCCGATCTGCTCCGAAAGCGGGTGCCGATTCTGATACCGCAGCCCATCTCGATTCGGAGACTCCAACCGAAGCCGACCAGGACGCGATTCCCGACGCCCCGAGCGAGGAGATTCTGCCAGTCGCCCGTCCGCTGCCCTTGCCCGAGACCGGCGAGCCGATTCACTGGCAGGCGCTGCGTCAGACGCGCGTCGGCGACCTGTGGACGCTGGCAGGCGAGGTTGTCGTCTACTACCGCGACTACGTCATCCGCGCAGACCGCGTCCTCTATCACCAGGACACGGAGACCATCAACGTGGATGGCCATGTTCAGTTGGAGGGCGGTCCGGGGGACGCCGAGCTGACCGCCGACAGCGGCGAGATTCACCCCGAGCTGCACACGGCCCGCTTCTTTCATGTGATGGGCAGCTTCGGTGTGCGTCGTATTGGGCAATCCCACATCTACACCACGCCCGATCCATTCATTTTTACCGGGCGTGTACTGGTCCAGACCGGCGAAAACAACTTCCGCATCGTGGATGGCGCGATGACCTCCTGTCGCCTGCCCAAGCCGGATTGGGAGTTCCTCTCGCGATCGATCGAGATCGCCGACGGCAAGGCGACGATGCGCAACACGGTCTTCGAGTACTTTCACGTTCCGCTGCTTTTCCTGCCCTGGCTTCAGCACTCGACCCAGACCTCGGGGCGCGGCTCGGGGCTGCTGCTTCCGGTTTTCGCCGACTCGAGCGTCAAAGGCATCGTGCTCGGCGAGGGGTACTACTGGGCTATCAATCGCAGCACTGACATGACCGTGGGCCTCGAGTACTGGAGCAACCGCGGATGGTCGCCGAACGGAAACTTCCGCTACAAGGGTGCGGGCCTCGATGCGTTCACGGTCCGCTGGAACGCCTTGTTTGACAATGGCATCGAGGAGCTACTGCCCGGCAACACCACGCCGACCAACGTCAAGCAGGGCGGGTCAGACACCCTCGCCTACGGAAGACGCAACCTGACGGAAAATATTCGCATCGCGGGCGACGCCGAGTACCTCACCAGCTACATTTTCCGTCTCGCCTTCGACGAAAATCTGGCCCAGGCCACCAGCTCGGAGGTGTCGAGCGATGTTGCCCTCACCAGCAACCAAAACGGGCGCGTTGCCACGCTGGCCTTTGACCGGTTTCAAAGCTACGGCAGCTCGACGACCACCAACGGCGCACCGGTGCTGAGTATTCCGGAGGTCAATATACTCAGCCTTCCCAACGCCCGCTTCGATGTCCTCGATCAGCCGCTGGGGCGGCTTCCCATCTACTGGGGCCTGGGATCATCGGTTGGCGATTACAGCCGCTCGGAGCCAAATTTTCACTCCCACAACGTCGGCAGGCTCGATGTCAACCCCTATCTCGCCTGGCCGGTACATCTTGGCCAGTGGGGCTTTCTGCCGACCGCCGCAGTGCGCCTGACCCAGTACTCCGGCCGCCAGACGCCGGACCTCACCGGAGCCAATTCCGGCGTTCCCTTCGTCAACCACGATCCGCTCACTCGCACGGATGTCGAGTTTGGCCTGGACCTGCGCCCGCCCGCCGTCGAACGCGATTTTCTCCTGCCCTGGTTCCATCGCGAGATGCGACACGTCATCGAGCCGGAGCTTTTCTACCACTACGTCGCCGGTATTCACACTGAGCCGGACACGCTGCTCTTTGACACCACAGACATTGCTACCGACACCAATGAGGCTGGGTTCTCGGTTACGCAACGCTTCTATCTGCGCCCCACTACCCCAGCGAAATGCGACAACACGCTCACTCCCTGCCCACCCCGGCAGCGCGAGTGGGCAAGCTGGTGGATCGCCCAGAAATACTTCTTCAACCCGACCTTCGGCGGCGCGCTCATCCCCAACCGCCGCAATGTCTTCGACGCCACGCTTGACCTGACCGGCGTAGCCTTCCTCACCAATGCGCGCAACGTCGCGCCGATCCTCTCCCGCATGCGCATGGAAGCCGTTCCCAACCTGCGGATCGAGTGGGATATGGATTACGACACCAAGGCGGGCCGCTTCGGAGCCAACAACCTCTACGCCGGATACAGCTTTGGCCGCACCACCATCGGCGCGGGGCAGGCGCTGCTCAACGCCGTCGATGAAACCGGCGCTTCCGCCTCCGTCGCCCAGAGTCACGAGTTCACGCCTTTTATCTATTTCGGCAAACCCTCTGACGCGGGCTTCAGCGCAGGCTTCAACAGCAGCTACGACTTCGCCCAAAGCCAGTTGCAGTACGGCGGCGTCCAGGCCATCTATAACTGGAACTGCTGCGGCCTCAACGTCGG
>JAJZFR010000015.1 GCA_021805265.1 Acidobacteriota bacterium
GCCACGCCGGGGCCGGTGACGTTGACGCTGAGCCTGAACTCGAGCGATACGCGGACGCTGAGCGATGTTCATCTGCGCCTGGGGGACGATGAAGACGGAACGATCATGGACGGGGAGCGGTATCCAATCGAGACGGCGTCCTACTCTTCGGCGACGCTCTCGCCGGCAATCTCGGCGGCGGCGACAGCGGCCGGTTATGGCGCGCTGGCGCAATCTCAGAACATTCCGCAGATTCAGTACGAGAACCTGGGATTGACGCTGAAGGCGCGCCCCAAGGTGATGCGCTCCGAGGATATTGCGCTGTCGCTGGACCTGAAGATCGAAGCCCTTGCCGGGCCTAGCCTGAACGGGATTCCGGTGCTGACCAGCAGGCAGTTTACCGGAGTGTTGACTCTGGTGGCCGGAGAGACGGCAGTGATGTTCAGCGATCTTTCGCGACAGGAATCCAGGATTCTGAATGGAATGCCTGGGATCAGCGATATACCGGGGCTAGAGGACATCAGCGATATTCAACTGAACCAGAATGTGGCGCGGCTGATTGTGCTGGTGACGCCGACGATCGCGCGGGAGACGCAGCCGAAGGGGCATAGCCCGATGCTGGTGGTGAATACGACGACTCCAGGGAGCCAGTAATAGCGGGTGGTTTCTCCGCGAGGTCTGTTCCGACCCGGAAAAGCACTTCCCGTAGCCGGTAGAAAGCTGATTCCGATTGTACGTTTCAAAGCCGCAGGGACAGAGTACACTTCGCATTGCGGGCGAGGATGCCGATTGCCGTGCAGAACGAGGACGGGCTTGTCACCAAGGGAACGAGTTTCGGGAGAAATGGAGTTTTCCGGGAGTCCGGCGCGGCAGGGCGAAGCGCGGTTATCGGGGTTTCGTCCCGGGGGACGAAGTCTGGGCGAAGCGCTGGACTCCCTGCTGTTGCGGGAACGGCTGGACAAGCCGGAGCTGCTGGATAGCGAAGCGGTGGACGGGGAAACCCTGAAGCGGTCGTATCGAGAGCTGCAACGATTGCACCTCTGGCTGGGGAATACGGCGGCGATCCTGGACCGGTTGCGGGCTGGCGGGCAGAGGCTCAAGGTGCTGGATATTGGCTGCGCACAGGGCGCGCTGCTGGCGGTGATTCGCGAGCGGCTCGGTCACGAGGGAATTGGTTTCGATCTGCGGTCGATGCCGGTGGATGCGTCGATTCCGATTGTGGAAGGCAATGCGGTGACGGATGCGCTGCCGCGCGCGGACGTGGCGCTTTCTGTGGTGATGGCGCATCACCTGGACCGGCGGGAATTGAAAGCGATGATTGTGAATGTATCGCGGAGCGCGGATCGGTTGATCCTGCTGGACCTGGTGCGGCACCGGGTGCCTCTGACGCTGTTCCGCCTGTTTGTAGCGCCGTTGTTGTCGCGGATCAATGCGCTGGACGGCGCGACTTCGATTCGCCGGGCATTTACGCGGGTTGAATTGGGGGCGATTTTTGCGGAAGCTATCAAGGAGTCAGGGCGCCCGGTGGAGCGACTGACGCACCACGTGGCGACGCTGTGGACGCGGCAGATTGTCGATGTGCAGTGGGGCAAGCGCACCGAGCGATAAGAAAAACGGGAACCCCTGTGGAAGGGATTCCCGGTGGTGTGGGACACAGGCGTCTATTTGGCAGCGGCTGGTGCCGGGCCGTCAATCTGGACCTGGTAGTTGATCATCATCTTGAGCATGTCATAGGGAACGCCGCCGAGAGGGATGATGCGTCCGTTGATGGCGAGCGAAGGGGTCTGGTTGACGCCTAGGTCCTCGGCGAGCTTGACCTGGGCATCGACCGCAGCTTTGGTCTCCGGGGTGGTGGAGCAGGCGGCAATCTTGTCCGGGCTGAGGCCCGCAGCGGCTACGGCGCTGTTGAGGGTGAGCGTGGTGCTGTCGTCGGTGGTGAGGCCGGCCTGCCCGTCAAAGACGGCGGAGGCGTACTTGAAGAAGTCGGCGTTGCCGCCGAGTTTTGCAACGCAGATGCCATAAGCGGCAGCGCGAGCGGCCTGGTTGTGGACGCGGGTCAGCGGGAAGCCCTGAAAGACAATGTGAGCGTTGGGGAAATCGGCGACCAGCTTGGCCATGGTTGGCTGAGCTTCCTTGCAATGCGGGCACTGGAAATCGGCGAACTCGATAAGTTCCAGATTTTTGGAAGCGCTTCCCTGCCAGGGTCCGTTGGCGCGGCTGAGGAGTTCGGCGCGATTGCCATCGTAGGGATGTGCGCCGAAGGGCAGGATTTCGCCACCGGTGATGATGTGTTTTCCGTCCGGCATGGTGTAGAACTGGAGCGCGCTGAGCTGCTTGTTTCCCTTCTGGCCGACGACGATCAGGACGCTCGATACGCCGGGGACGGCGGTTTTTGCAATGCGCTGGACCTGGTAGACGCGCGTCTGGTCATAGCCCCAGGATGCCTTGAGGAAAGCTGCGACTTCATCGCTGGTGGGCGAGGTCGCATTGAAATCGGCAGGGTCGATTTTGGGGAAGACCGGGCCTGCGGATACGTCGGTGCCCTGGTTGGGGGCTGCCGGAACATCCTGCTGCGCCAGCAGCGCTGGGGCGAGGATCGCGGCAAAGGTGGCGATGAGGACGGTTTTGCGGAGAGGCAGGGTGTGGGGCAACTGGATCAATGGAATTTCTCCTTGTGTAGTGCGGATGCGCGCCGTGGCGCATGGCAGCCTATTGGTTTATACCTGAGTGCGGGCGGCAATGGGAAATCTGCGACCGGTGCCAAAGGATTTTGAGGTGACTTTGAGAACAGGGGCTGCCTGCTGACGTTTGTATTCGGTTCGCTCGACGAGACGAACGACCTTTTCGACGATGGAGCGCGAGAAGCCATAGTTTTCGATGATCTGTTCGGTGGATTCATAGCGCTCGACGCAGGCTTCGAGGATCGGATCAAGAATATCGTATGGAGGCAGGGAGTCGGTATCCCGCTGTCCTGGTCGAAGCTCGGCGGAAGGCTCCTTGGCGAGGATGGCGGCGGGGATGATCTCCCGATCACGGTTGATCCAGCGGGCGAGTTGGTAGACGCGGGTCTTAAGCAGGTCGCCAATGACGGCGAGGGCACCGACCATGTCTCCGTAAAGGGTGCAGTAGCCGACGGACATCTCGGATTTGTTACCCGTGGTAAGCACCAGCGAGGAGAACTTGTTCGAGAGCGCCATGAGCAGGGTACCGCGAATGCGGGACTGGAGATTTTCCTCGGTCTGGTCGTGAATCGTGCTGGCGAAGAGGGTTTCGAGCGACGACTCAAACTGGCGATACAGCGGCTCGATGGGGAGTATCTCGAAGCGGATGCCGAGATTGTGCGCCAGTTCCCGGCTGTCGTCGATCGAGCCGGTGGAAGAGTACTGGCTGGGCATACCAATGGCGAGGAGATTTTCCGCGCCGAGAGCTTCGCAGGCTATGACGGCGACAAGGGCGGAATCGATGCCTCCGCTGAGTCCGAGTACAACCTTTTGAAAGCCGGTCTTGCGGACGTAGTCGCGGGTGCCGAGGACAAGCGCGTAATAAATGGCTTCGGCATCCGATTGGGCTGCATGGGACACGGCGGCCGGGGCAACTACTGGGGCGAGAACCAGGTCTTCGGCGAAAGAGGCCGCCTGAGCCAGCGGAGCGCCGGTCGCATCGAGGGCGAAGGAAGAGCCATCGAAGACCAGGCTGTCGTTGCCGCCGACCTGATTGACGAGAAAGACGGGAATGCGATGGTGGCGGGCAATGGCGGCGAACATATTCTGGCGGGTGGTGGGCTTGCCGGTCCAGAAGGGCGAGGCGGAGATGTTGACGAGCATGGTCGGTTGCTGACGCATGAGGTCTTCAATGGGATCGACAGGGTAGAGTCGGCGGGGCCAGAAATTCTTGTCGTTCCAGGCATCTTCACAGATGGTGATGGCGAGGCGCTCGCCCTCGAATTCGCAGACGCGCTGCTCGGTTGCGGGGGCAAAATAACGCTGCTCGTCAAAGACATCGTAGAAGGGCAGGAGCATTTTATTCTGCTGGAACAGGACGCGGCCTTTGTCGAGGAGAATGGCGGCGTTGACGGCGCGTTTCCCGGAGTCCGCAGGAGCGGGGAGTGCGACACCAAACAGGATCGCGGTAGACAGGCTGGCGGATGCCTCTTGCAGGTACTCGACGGAGGCCGCGCATTGGGCAAGAAATGCGGGTTTGTCGAGCAGATCGGCTGGGGGGTAGCCGCAGACGGCGAGTTCAGGGAAGAGCGTGAGCCTGGCCCCGAGCGCGCCAGCGCGTTGAGCGCGATCAAGGATCAGCGCGAGGTTGCCCTTGAAGTCACCAACAGTGGGATTGATCTGGGCGAGAGCAAGGTTCACGGATTCAGTGTAAATCAGCGCGACCCGCCGGCTCTCTCATCAATGGCGAGTATTCCATGGACAAAGAAAGACTCCTTCCGTCATTGGATTTGGGGTAATACTTCCAGCATGGCACGC
>JAJZFR010000181.1 GCA_021805265.1 Acidobacteriota bacterium
GTCCACGTGTTTCCTTCTGGATTTCCTTCTGGAGTCGAACTGATATTCAGTTTAACAGGCGCCGAAGAAGAGCGTCGATCGAGAGAGATTCGAGTCTGGCTTTTCTGGTCAACGCGCGAACTGGCAGGAAAAGCAAAACGGGGTCCGGAATGGACCCCGTTTCAAGGATGGATTCCGCGCCGGTTTTAGAAGTTGGCGTGAAGTCCCATGGTGACCGCCCGATTGCCGCCGATGGTGCCGGTGACGGACCCGAAGTTGGCCGCATTGTTCGGGCAGCCTTGCGTTCCGGAAATCGCATAGGCTGAGACGCAGGTGCCCGTGCCGACCGGGATCGTCAAAGGAAGCTGCGTTTGCTTGCCGGAACCGCTCGAGTACGGCAACTGATCCAGGTTGGCCAGCGCCGACTGCTGATCCACCGAAGACGGGCTGGTGACAATCTGACCGTAGTTGATGAAGACGCTGCCAGGGGTGCAGTTCAGGAAGTTGTTGATCGACTGCGTGGTTGCGCTGTTCGAGCAGGCGTAGTTCTGACGAATCTGCGCCTGGTCCTGGGGAATGTCCTGGCTGGTGGTGTTGGTGACGTTGAAGATGTTGAAGTCGTACTGGAGAGCCAGTTTGCTGCCCACGCGGATGTTCTTGCGGAAGGAAATATCCAGCCGCTTCTGAAGAGCCTGGCGGAAGATGTTGCGCTGGCCCTGGTTGAAGGCGGTTTCGTAAATATCCTGCGGATCGTTGCCCGTTGAAACCGGTACGCCCATCTGTCCTGGCTGCACGTAGTTGATGGCGATCTGCGAGGGATCGATGGTGGGGATGTAGCTGCCGCCGGAGCCGCGAACAATACCGGAGTTGCCGGTGAGCGCGCGCTTGGGATGGGTCGGATCCTTGATGCCGAGGATCGGGTTCAACAGGGTTGGGAAGTTGCCGAAGTTGACGCTGGCGACGGCACCGTAGAACTCATAGAGAGAGTACGGCTCGCCGCTCTGGATCACCCCGGTTCCGCTGATGTGCCAGTCGTTCGAGAAGTATGACAGCAGCGAATGCGCTTTGGCGGGATTGGGCAGGTCGTAGAGGAAGTTGCCCGAGAACACATGGGTGCGGTCAAAGTCGGACGAAGCCCAGGAGTTGCGCAGGTGGTTGGGGTCGTTGCCTGTGAAGAACAGGCCAATGTCGCTCTGCTCGTCGAGCGAGTGGCTCCAGGTATAGCTGCCGCTGGCGAGGAAGTGATGCGAGAGCCGCTTCTCCACGTGCGCTTCCAGAGCGTCGTAAGCGGAGACGCCAGCCGCCTTGAAGTTGGCTGCGTTGGGGCTGTAGCCGACGTACGGCGCGCGGAAGTCCGTGTTGCCGCCGTCCAGAGTGTTCCAAGGCTCACCGGCAATCGGGTTGTAGTACTGGTAACCATTGGAATCGGTGAAGAGCGAGTACTGGTTCAGCACTTCGAAGCCGTAGGTCGCCGTTTCGCCCCAGATCGGGTTGTTGGGGGTTGCAATTCCCGGCTCGTTGAGCGGCAGCGGAATGACCGAGTGGCGACCGCGCGTACCGGTGTAGCCGATGGTGATGGCCAGATCGCTGCGTGGCTGCCACTGGATGTTCAAGGTGTAATTGATCGAATACGGCAGCTTGTTGTTGCGGTCATACGCGCCAAAGTTGAGCGTAGGTGTGCAATCAAGATAGCCGGGAAAGGTCTGGTTGTCGATGCCGCCGCAGGCTTTGCCATACTGCGGATTGGAGGCCGGGCCAGTCATGATGTTCAACTGGTTCTGCAGCGCCTGCTTGACTGTGGCCGGGTTTGAGTTGGGCGGAATGTAGCTCGAGACGGACAGACCCGTGCCGATCGGATTGGCAAGTGTGCCGCCATTGCCATTGGCGTAGCTGACCAGTGGTGCCGACTCGGTGACGCCGAAAGGACCGCCGATCGAGCCGCCCGCAGGCTGCGACAGATAGCTGAACAGCTCGCCGCGGTCGTAGTAGAAACCCGCGCCGCCGGAGACGACAAAGTTGCCGTGATCTCGCTTGGGCGACCAGGCGAAACCGACGCGCGGAGAAACGGCCCACTGCCGACCGGTGAGGGTTGAGTTGCTCACGCCGGGCGTGGGGAAGTACTTGTTGTTGCCCGCGACTACGAAGCCGGCATTGGCTACGGTGAAGCCTGTCTGGGATGTGCCCGAGACGCTGTAGACGCTGGGATCGAAGTTGAACATGTTGCCGTACTTCTCGGTAAGCCCGCCGTGGTAGTCGTAGCGTCCGCCGAGGGTGATGCTCAGGTTCGAGGATGCCTGCCACTTGTCCTGGACATAGCCGGAGAGTTCGTTCGAGCGGTAGTAGCGATCAGCATTGTTGCGTCCGCTGTTGGGATCGATGCTTTCGATCACGCTCGAGGCATGCACCTGGCCCTGCAGGAAGCTGTCAAAACCGTTCACCTTGACCTGGGCAAAGCCGTTGCGGTTGTTTGTGATGTTCAACTGGGTATAGCTGTAACCGCCGCCCGCGACGATGGTGTGCTTGCCCAGAACGAAGATGACGTTGGTCGAAGGGTTGAGCCGATTCTGGTAGTAGCCCATATCCACAAACGCACTGGCTGGCCCGATGCTGGCGCTGGGCGAGTACTGGTTGCTGTCGCCAAAGTTGTTGATCACCAAGCCAGGCAGACCGGGAGCAAGACCCGACTGACCCGCCCCGATGCCAAAGTTGCCGCCAGGAGCCGTCTGGTTGAAGAAGGTGAACGAACCCATGCGCACGAAGCCCAAACGCTGCTCCCAGTTGATGCGCGGTCCGATCTGAATGGTATTGTCGATGGCCGCCACCTGGGAACCGTTGTTCTGAGTGGTGGGAAAACCGCCGGTCTGGGAAAAGCCATAGGGACGGGTAACCGGGGCATTCTGGTAGAAGTACTTTGCCGAAAGTCGGTCGTTGGTACTGATGTCGTAATCGAGAGAAGCCGTAGCCTGGTCGGCGATCAGGCTTGCCGTGCCGATCAGGTCAACGTTGGGAACTCCGTATTGGTAGGTGGCGCTGGTTTGCGCCGAGGGGATCAGGTACTGTCCGTTGGACAACTTGGCATTCAGCAGCGCTGCGGCAATCGAGTTGATGTTGTTCGCTGCCGTGGAGCCGCCCCAGGTCGCGTCGGCAGCGGCAAGGCCGGCATTCGAGCGGTCATCCGTCAAACCGGAAGGCACGGTCATCTGGGAGATTCCGGTTGCGTTGTCGGCGTTCGAGCGATGTTGATAGGCAACAAAGAAATACAGCTTGTTCGTCTTCACCGGTCCGCCGAGCGTGAAGCCGGTGTCCCAGCGGCGCAGGAACGGGTTCACCATGGACTGCGGAAAGACGCCGACGCCCTGCTGCGCCAACTGGTAGGCCTGGTTGAAGAAGTAGGGCGAGGCATTCAGGGCATTGTTGGCGTAGCTGCCGTAGACCTGGCCGTGAAACTGGTTGGTGCCGGTCGCGGTGTTGACGTCGATCTGCGCGCCGCTGGTTGCACCCTGCTGCGCGTCATACATCGAGGCGTTCACGCGCAACTCCTGCATGAACTCGGGCGGAGGCGACGGCAGGCTGTTGCCGTTCGAGCCATACACCGCCGTGCCCACCGAAAAGGAACCGCCCACCGTCGGCGCGCTGCCGATATTGAAGTTGTAACGCTGGGAGGTGGAGCCACTCGAGCTTTTACCGTTGAAGAGGTTGGTCGAATCCACGCCATCGACCTGAAATGTGTTGGACGTGTCGCGCTGACCATTGGCCCAGATCGGCTGGTTGCCGAGGCCGGAGTTGGTGTCCAGATTGGAGAGCAACTCGGCGTTCACGCCCGGCGACAGGGTTGCCAACTGAGTAAAGCTGCCCGTGGCCAGGGGCGTTGCGTTGATCTGGGTCTTGTCCAGCGTGTAACCATTGGTCGTGTCGGTGGCGTTGAGCAGCGGGTTGGCAATCACCTCGACCGACTCGCTCGCCTGCCCGAGCTTGAGCGAGACATTCAACGTGGTTGAGCGAGCCTCCTGAATGGCTATGTTCGCCTCCTGTGTGGTCTCAAAGCCTGGAGAACTGACCGAGACCTGATAGTGGGCTACAGGAAGATTGAATATCTGAAAGAAGCCGCTGCTCTGCGTCTTTGCTGTGCGGCTGATGTTGATTTCAGGAGCTGAAATCGTCACGGTCGCGCCGGAGACAGAGGCACCCGAGGGATCGACCACCGTACCGTTGAGAGAGCCAAGAGTCTGCTGGGCCAGTGCCGGAAGAGTACTCAGTGCAAGGACGGTAAACAAAAACAGGCCGACACGGGTAAAACGCCTGCGAAAAGTTGTAGTCATATTCTCCTCGAAAGTACTTCTTTTGAATCGTTTGCGGATGGAATACACGCTTGGCGCTGACACGCGCTCTGGTCATGGAATGGATTGTCTCGGGGGAGACAGGTCTGCAGTTCGAACGAGTGCTGTGTCTATTGATTAACACAGCTACGAGAGCAGGGAGGAATAAAAATTGGAAAATTCCAAACTGTCGCAATCTGCAAAAACGGGGAATTGTGAGGAAATTGCAGGTAAAGTCTGTAGTCAGTGTACGGCGCACAGTGGACGCCTGGTTCACAATACGATATTCGGGAGGCTTCCCCACGGATGGCAAAAGCCCCCCTTTTGGAGTCATCAGGCCATCCCGCGACTACCAGCCTAGAACGTAGGCGAAGATCAGCGGCGCGACGATGGTGGCGTCGGACTCGATGATGTACTTTGGAGTCTCCGCGCCGAGTTTGCCCCAGGTAATTTTTTCGTTGGGCACGGCGCCCGAATACGAGCCGTAGCTGGTGGTCGAGTCCGAGATTTGGCAAAAGTACGCCCACAACGGAACGTGGTCGCGCTGCAGGTCCTGGTGAAGCATGGGCACCACACAGATGGGAAAGTCGCCCGCGATGCCGCCCGCAATCTGGAAGAATCCGAGTGGCGTTTTTGCCGTCTCGCGGGTATAGAACTCGGCCAGTTCCATCATGTACTCGATGCCTGTGCGCACGGTGTGGACGTTTTTGACGTCGCCAGAGATGCAGTGCCCCGCGTACATGTTGCCCAGCGTGGAGTCTTCCCAGCCGGGAACGAACATGGGCAGATTCTTCTCCGCCGCAGCGAGCAGCCAGCTATTCTTCGGATCGATCTGGTAGGAATTTTTCAGTTCGCCGGAGAGCAGAATGCGATACATGAACTGGTGGGGAAAGAAATGCTCGCCCGCCTGATCGGCCCGCATCCACTCCTTCAGTACGACGGCCTCGATGCGACGCATGGCCTCCATCTCGGGGATGCAGGTATCGGTGACGCGATTCATGTGTCGGTCGAGCAGTTTCTGTTCGTCTTCGGGTGTCAGGTCGCGATAGTTTGGTACGCGTTCGTAGAAGTCGTGCGCCACCAGATTGAACACGTCTTCCTCGAGATTGGCGCCGGTGCAGGTAATGGCGTGGACCTTGTCCTGGCGAATCATCTCGGCCAGCGACAGGCCAAGTTCTGCGGTGCTCATGGCTCCGCCCATGGTGAGGAACATCCTGCCCCCGGAGGAGAGCAGGTGAACGTAGCCTTCGGCAGCGTCGATCAGCGACGCGGCATTGAAATGGCGGTAGTGATGCTTGAGAAATTCTTTTACAGACACGGGCGAAACTCCTGAAAAGTGGGATGACTCTTCGATTATCCCAGAGTTTCTTCCTGTGCCGCGAGAACTCGCCTCCAGTCGCGCAGTCCGAAGACCGCCATGACGACAAAGATCGCCGAGAGGATCGCTGTAACATACGCGTGCTTCCAGGAGTACTCGACAATGTAGACCAGATCGACGGCGATCCAGAGGGTCCAGTTCGCGATGTACTGCCGGGCCTCCCAGAATGTCCCCACCAGGCTGAACGCGGTGAGCGCGGCGTCCAGCCACGGCAAAGTAGCATCGGTGAAGTGAACCATGAACGTGCCCAGCGCGATGGTCAAGGCAATGCCGGCGAGAATACTCAACCATGCCTCGCGCGGACGCATACGGAGCACGACGACCGATCCTTCCTGACGAATGCCGCTTTGCCAGTGAAGCCATCCATACACGCCGCACAGGGCAAAGACAATCTGCAGGAGCAAGTCGGAGTAGAGATGCAGCTCGCGAAAAAACTCGGCGTAAAGCAGGCTGGCAACAATGGTAACCGGCCAGGCGAGAAGCAGCCGGCGCATGGAAAGCCAGACGCTCCACAGGCTGAGCAGAGCGGAGACAAGTTCGAGCGGCGATAGCCCAAGCCAACTCATGGAATCTCCTTTCGGGGTGCCGGTTCGTCGGCCGCCCAGGACTCCAGAAAATGCAACACGGCGCGTCCCTCTGGAGAATCGAACCAGCGAAGATGGCCGAGAAAATAACCCTCCCAGGCAATCTCGGCACGCTCTTCGTCTTCGAGAACGGTGAGGAAATAATCGGCTTCGGAAAGTGCGAATTCACAGTGGACGATCGGAAGCATCGCCGCAAGCGCATGGCGCTGGATCGAGGTGAGCCGCAGCCGCTCCTGATAGCCCTGGAGCAGCGCCACAACCTGATCGAGATGAACCGGGATATTTTCCCGCGCGTCAAGTCGAAGCCACTCGATCGCGCTCCGCTCAATGGCAGTAGCTAGATCGTGGACGGCACAGGTTTTGTCAGCGAGTCCGAAGTCAATGACTGCGGTCGCCTGAGCCGTGGCGTCGTCGTCCGACCAGATGAGGTTCGAGCCGTGCCAGTCGTTGTGCGTCCAGAGCGGCGCGAGCGCTTCCCGACAAGGCTGCAAGCGCCGATGCCAGGGCAGAAACATCCGCTCGAAAGCAGGCGCTGATTTTTTCCCTCCGAGCCATGCTTCGAGTGGCGGACGCGCGGCAAGAAACTGTCGGAATGTGGCGACGGGATCGAGGCTGGCGATGAGCGAAAAACCGGAGAGGAGCGGAGCCTGTTTTCTGCTCGGTCCGTTGAAGTTTTTCGCTGCTTTGTGTAGCTCCGCCAGAGCGCTGCCCGCCGCCTGTGCGTGTTCAACGGAGAAATAGGGCGTCCACGAGAGCGCATCTTCGTATCGATCAAGCCCGTCCGCGCAGGGATGTACTTCATAAGTCCAGTTGCCGATCATGATTGCGGTATGCCCGTCGCGCGCTGCATAGGGAGCGCGAACCAGAGATGTTCGCTTCGCCAGATGAATGAGGAATCTATGCTCTTCCTCGAGCGTGGCCTGTGTGCGTACCGAGCGGGCGTGACGCTTGACGAAGAGTTCGCCTGAGCCGGTTGCGACCCGGCTGGCTGCGGAAAAGGGTCGAGGGCTGGTGGAGAGAAGCTGCGTTGCCGAGCCCACACAATCATAACCATCCAGAAGCTCGTTAACCTCACTCAGCGTGAGAGCAGCCCAGTCCGGAGCAACCAGCGCGCCGTCGAGACCGTGCACTTTGTGTGACGACGTAGAAATCTCCAGGCTCCTTCGCGTACTACGAGAATCGCATCCCGCTGGCGGCGCTGTGACGTTGTTCGACATTCATTGATCGTCAGGCCGTTTATACGGCTTCTGCAAGTAGAGCCGCGCCTCGTTCAGCGCCCCTTGAGTATTATCGTTGGTCTGCACAGCCTGTCGGTATTCGTTGACGGCGCGGTCGCGCTGACCTGTTACGTCGAAGATTTTACCCAGTTGGATATGGCTCCAGACTTCTGTCCAGCGCGGCTCTCCGTCGCCGCGCAAGACGTCGCGGTAGGAGTTCGCGCTGGATTGGTAATTCTTTTCCTCGAAGAGTATTTCTCCGATTCGGTAGCTGGCGAGCGAGCTTTGCGGATTGGCATCGAGCGCCTTCTGATACTCGGCGAGCGCGCCGTTGAGGTCGCTCTGGGCTACCAACTGCTGACCGCGCAGAATCGCCACGCGAACCTGGAGATCGGGAGTATTCTTGAGCACCCAGTCATCGGGATCGATGGCGATGTGGCGCGGCCTGCCGAAGGTGTCAACGACATATTGCGACTCGGAACCAACCACATCGATTCGTTTGGTCTCGGTCTTGCCGTCGGTTTCAATGCGCAGATCAACCGGCATATTGAAGAGATCGAGATCCTGATCGATCTGGCCGATGGTGCGGAAACCTTTGTTGTTTCCGAGGCGGTAGACGGCGTATTTATCGACAAACTTTGGCGCGCCGGTTCCGTCTATCCACTGCGCGAAGAAGGGCGTGAGGTTCTTCTGGCTGACCGCTTCGGCAACCTTTTCAAAATCGGCGGAGCGGATGGGTTTATCCGTGTATTGACTCAACGCTTCGCGGAGAATGTGTTTGAAAACTTCATCGCCGACCTCCCAGCGCAGCATATGGAAGACCATTGCGCCTTTTTCCAGTGTCATGGACTGAAACTGCGGCGTGAAGGGATCAAGTCGGCCCGCGGAAGTGAGCGGAGTGGTGTCGTAAGCAAGCGCCCCTGCGGCGACATCCACTACGGCGCTTTTCATCGCGGTTTGTCCGCTTTGATCTTCGAGATACATCAGTTCGGCGTAGCGCGACATGCCGTTAGTGATCCAGGCATCGTTGAGCGATGCGGGGCTTGTTTCAGAGCCCCACCACTGATGGGCAAGAGTGTTTGAGAGCAGGCGTGCGCCAGCGCGATCATTGCTATGCGCGCCCATGATGACGGCGATCTCCGGCGCCCAGAAGGCAGGGAGAGTATCGTTCGGCAACTCGACCACGCTGATGCGCCCGGACTCCGGCTGGCCAAAGGTAGTGGTGAAATAATCCATTTCGCGGGCGGCTGTTTCCGCAACGGCCGGACCATCTTTCTGGTGACTCACGGTAACGTAGGCCTTCACGTTGGCCGCTCCATTTGCCGTAACTGGATCGACAAAACGCCCGGCGATGACGGTGCCAGGGAAGCCAGGCCTGGACCAGTTGAAACTGTACTCCTCGCCCGGCCTTCCGTCCTCGAGCGTGACCGACTTTGCGCCCTCGCTTCCGCTTGCGATTACCCGTTCGCCCTGGGGGACACGCACGTGAATCTCGGCGGTGAAGCGGTCGGTGAGATAGCCCGTCATGGGGAACCAGCGCGCGGGATAGAGAAGATAACTGATCGGATCGCCGATTGCGGCGAGCTTCAGTCCCTCGACCGGGCCGTCTTCCGCTCCGGTCAGTGTGCCCTCGTACTGGAATGTCCAGTGCAGCAGCCTGGCGCGGGCGGGAGCGGTTGCGGGTACGATGCGGATGTTGCCGTCGGTGGAGCGCTCGCCAGTGAGCACGGTGCCCGCGTCATCGGTAATTCTGGTAATTTTCAGCGCCGGATGAAAACCGAAAGTAACCTGATCGGCGCCAGCAGGCGCGGTAAAAGTGACGACGACAGTTGCCTGGAGATGATGCGTCTCGGGGTCGAGTTCGAGATTGATTTTGTAGGCTTGAACGGCAAAAGCAACACGAGGAATTGAGCGGCCAAAGGTTTGCGCGTCGTCCAGCGCCGAGGTCTGTCCCAGCGCATGCACTTCGCCGCAGACTCCCAGCAGAAAGCTCCCCACCAGGAAGGCCAGGAAGCGCGAGGCAGTGGATCGGATCGGCTGATCAGGCATACCGGGTAGTCCTTTGGGATAACTCTTTGAGCCTATCGTAAGGCCTCGACCACGATTGCGGCTACTCTGGCTATAGCAGTCTCTCCTGGATTTTTACTGGCGTTAAACTTCTCGCCAACTTGTCGCAACCCCCGGATCATTTCTGATCGAGGCTCTCCGTCGGGGAGCAGTGGAGCAAGATGTTCGACGATCTTTTCTGCCGTAAACTCACCCTGAATCAGCTCCGGCACGACCCGCATTTCCGCCACCAGATTGACCATGGCTACGTGGGGCACGGTGACGACGCGCCTGGCGATGGCATAGGTAAGCGGAGAAACACGATAGACGACAACAAAGGGATTGCCCATCAGCGCAGCTTCCACGGTAGCCGTTCCGCTGGCAACGATGGAGGCTCGCGCGTGCCTGAGCGCTCCGCGAGCGTCTTCGATGAGATGAATAGAAATAGTAGAAGCGTATTCGTGGAGCATACGTTGTACGGCCAGGCGATGCGCCGCAGTGAGTGTGGGAGCAAGCGGCAGGAGAAATTGCATGCCCGAAGATTGCGTGGACAAGAGTTGCGCAGCGGCCAGCATCTCCGGCAGATTGAAGCGAATTTCACGCGCGCGGCTGCCCGGCAACAGGCCGATCCAGGTGCTCTCGGGATTGAGTCCGTGGAGCGCGGCGAAGTCGATCCTGGAGATGGCAGGCAGCGGGATATCCGCCAGCGGATGGCCGACGTAGGTGGCATCGACGCCGCGCTCGCGATAGAACGGCTCTTCAAACGGAAAGATCACCAACATGCGGTCTACATAACGCTGGACACGATGGATTCTGCGTTTCTTCCACGCCCAGAGTTGCGGGCTGACGAAAAAAATGACCGGGATGCCCAGGCGATGGAGTTCCTCTGCGAGCTTGAGATGAATGTCGGGAAAATCGATGAGCACTGCGACGGAAGGGCGACGGCTGCGGATGGAATTTCGGAGTTTCCTATACTCGCGATAGATGCGGGGAAGATGACGAACCACCTCGGTAATTCCCATGACCGCAACGTCTTCGCTTTTCACAATGCGTTCGCAGCCAAGCGCTTCCATGCGCGCGCCGCCCATGCCGAAAAAGCGCGCACCGGGTAGCCGCCGTTTGAGTTCTTCGATCAGCAATGCCCCGTAGTGTTCTCCGCTTGCTTCCCCGGCTGAAAGGAAAATTGATCGCTCGTTCATGCTGCTAACCAGCTTACACGGGGATGGGATGGTGAAAAGGATCGCGGAGTCGAGGAATATCAGTGCGCGAAAGCTGTAGTAACCGTTTTGGCCGGTTCGCCATGGGGAGATCCTGTCTCCTGGTCCTTGTACTGAAGCTGGTACAGCTTGTAATAGATGCCGCGCTGGGCGAGCAGTTGCTGGTGAGTGCCCATCTCGCGGAGCTGGCCTTTGTGCATGACGAGAATTTTATCGGCGCGCTGGACAGTGGATAACCGGTGGGCAATGAGGACGGAAGTGCGTCCGGCGATCATGTTCTCGAGCGCGGAGCGAATCTTCAGTTCGGTATCGGTATCGACACTGGAAGTCGCCTCGTCCAGGATGAGAATACGTGGATCGAAGGCCAGCGCGCGGGCAAAGTTGATGAGCTGTTTCTGGCCGGTGGAGAGCGAATTGCCCCGCTCGATGACGGGCGAATCAAAACCGGATGGCAGGCTCTCGACAAAGTCGAGGACGTTCACCTCGCGTGCAGCCCTGACCATGCGCTCGTCGGTGATTTCTTCCGCACCGAGGCGGATATTTTCAGCGATGGTTCCACTGAAGAGAAACGGGTCCTGAAGCACGACGGCGAAGTGTTTGCGAAGCGCTTCGAGATCGTGCTCACGCAGGTCCAGTCCGTCGAGGAGAATCTGGCCGCGCGTAACCTCGTAGAAGCGCATCATGAGACCCGTGAGCGTGGTCTTCCCTGCCCCGGTGTGGCCCACGATGGCGACCGTTTCGCCTGGCTCCACGGTAAAGGAAACATCTTTGAGAATCCACTCGATGTCGGTCCTCAGGGCAAGCTGGTCGGGGGTGCCTGCGGCCAGCGCCGTTCGCTGTTCTTCGCTGAGCGTCTGATACGTGAACCAGACATTGCGGAACTCGATTCGGTTCGAGCCGTCGCCGAGACGGGGATTCTCGGGTGAGACAATTTCGGATGGCGTATCGAGCAGGCGGAAGATGCGCTCGCAGGCGGTCATTGCAGCCTGAAGGATATTGAACTTTTCGCTGAGGTCCTGAATGGGGCGGAAGAAGCGCTGGGCGTATTGAATGAACGCGCTGATGATACCGATGGTGATGGCCCCGCGGAGGACACCGAATCCACCTCGCCAGAGAATGGTGGCAATGGCGATGGAGGAGAGTATCTCGACCGCCGGGTAGTAAAGCGCATAGGCGAAGATGGTGTCTTTGAAGGCGATCATGTGCTGACGATTGACCACTTCAAAGTCGCGGAAAGCGCGCTCCTCGCGATTGAAAAGCTGGACCACGCTCATACCGCTGACGTGTTCCTGGGTGAAGGAATTGATCCGCGCAATCGCTGTGCGCACTCGACGATAGCTGGCGCGGACGGACTTGCGAAAGAGATGGGTGACCAGCACGATCAGTGGTAGAACGGCAAAGGTCAACAGCGCCAGTCGCCAGTTCATCGCGAGCATGACGGCGACCATGATCGCAAGCGCGAAGACATCGTCGATCATCGACAGAACGCCCGAGGTGAACATGTCGTTGATGGCATCGACATCGGAGGTCAGACGTGTGACCAGTCGCCCAACGGCGTGGGCGTCGAAGAAGCCGATGTGCATGCGCTGCATGTGGCGGAAAATCTCGCGACGGAGATCGAACATGACCTTCTGCCCCGTCCACTGCATCAGGTAGGTCTGGGTAAATTCAAAGGCGTAGGCGAGCAGCAACGCTCCGAGATAAAGCAAAGCCAACTGGCCGA
This sequence comes from Acidobacteriota bacterium, assembly GCA_021805265.1. Taxonomy (GTDB): domain Bacteria; phylum Acidobacteriota; class Terriglobia; order Terriglobales; family Acidobacteriaceae; genus Acidicapsa. The sequence goes on from JAJZFR010000181.1 coordinate 12,461, forward strand.
GACCAACGCGCGGATCATCGCTCAAACGGCGGGCCAGCCAGCCTGTTCCGAGATGAGCCTGCGCGGTGAGATAGCGGTCGAGAGCTACCTTGACGAGGTACGGTCCCACCACGTCAGACGCGGCGCGCAGACTGACAGCAATGACAGAGACGGTAGTTTGCCAGCGGTAGGGTTTGAGGTAGCGAGCGAGACGCATCATCAGGCGGCCATCGTAGGCTTTGCCGGTGATCTCTTCCTCAGCCTTCGGAGTCTGCTTCTGCTGGTCGTCTGCCATGTGTATGTAGTGGATGGTTTGTGCGGAAAATTCGATTCATCTTTGATTGTAGCGGGTAGGCTTCGAGGCGGCTGTTTGTGTTGGGATGAATCCTCGGGTAAAGGATGAGAAAATAGAGGGATGGAGGCCGCGCTGCGAACCAAGTCAGAATCCACGCTGGGCCTGTATCTTTCGGTGCCGTTTTGTCGGTCGAAATGTACCTACTGCAACTTTGCCTCGGGGGTCTATCCAGCCAGTGAACATGGCCGCTATGTCGAGCGGCTGATTGCCGAATTGCGTCATGCGCAGTCGTGGGCTGCATCGTTGCGAGCCGAACTTCCGGAGCGCGTGGACTCGGTCTACTTTGGCGGCGGGACGCCGGTGCTGCTGGGGCCGCAGTTGCTGACTGCGATCTTCACCGCCATTCGCGAAGAGTTCACGCTGGACGCGCAGGCGGAGATCACGATGGAGTGCGCGCCGGGGCAACTGACGGACGAGACGCTCGAGGCGCTGGTTGCGGCCGGAGTGAACCGCGTGAGCATGGGAGTCCAGAGTTTTGTGGATCGCGAGGCGGCGGTGAGCGGCAGACTGCATACCCGCGCCATCGTGCAGGACGATATTGCGCGTCTGCGCAAAGCGGGAATCGGCAACCTGAACCTCGATCTGCTGGCGGGGCTGGCGGGACAGAACTTCAACTCCTGGGCAGAATCGCTCGACGCACTGGTTGAAACCGGCGTTCCGCACGCCAGCGTTTACATGCTTGAGATTGACGAAGAATCGCGGCTGGGACGCGAGTTGCTGGATGGCGGCGCGCGCTATCACGCTGACCTTGTTCCCTCCGACGACAGCATTGCCACGATGTATGAGCGGGCGCTCGATGCGCTGGCGGCTGCCGGCTATGACCAGTATGAAATCTCGAATTTTGCGCAGAGTGGTTTTGCGTCGCGGCACAATCTTCGCTACTGGAATCGCGAGCCGTATCTTGGTGTTGGCCTGGATGCGGCTTCCATGCTGCGCTCTTCCGACACGGGCGACGACAGCGTCCTGCGCGCAACCACGACGGACGATCTGAAGGAGTATCTTCACGAGGACTTTCCGGCGAGTACCCGACATTGCGAGACGGCATGGCTGGGAGCGGCACAGCAGTTGGAAGAGGCATGGTTTCTGGGTCTGCGGCGTAACTCGGGCGTCTCCGCCGAGGCCCTGCGACGGGAGTTTGGCGAAGCTGCCATTGCGGCCTCGCTCGAAGCAGCCCATCGGCTGGTGGCTGACGATATGCTGATTCTGGACAGTCGATCCGGCGAGGAACATTTTTCTTTAACCAACCACGGGCGACTGCTGTCAAACGACGTGTTTGCGCAGTTTCTTGGCCTTCGCTCCGTACCGGTGAACGGCGAAGCGTACTCAGAACATCAGCGAGGATTGTCCGATTGAGCGACTACACAGCGAATGTACCGATTTCTAACTCCGGAGCGGATCAGGCTTTTGTTGACCTGCGCAGCGATACGCTCACCCAGCCAACCATCGAAATGCGCGCCGCGATGGCCCAGGCAATTGTGGGCGACGATGTTTACGGCGAAGACCCGACGGTGAACCATCTGGAGCGACGCGCGGCGGAGATTTTCGGCCGCGAGGCGGCGCTGTTTGTGCCCACCGGGACGATGGGCAATCAGGTGGCGATACGCCTGCATACACGGCCTGGGCAGGAGGTCGTCAGCGAGTCACGCGCGCACATTCTGGACTGGGAGATGGCCACGGCGGCCTCGTTTTCGGGTTGCCAGTTGCGCACGGTCGCGGCTCCGGGAGGCATTCTCTCGTGGGAACTGATCGCTCCGGTGATTTACGCGCGTGGCGGTTTCCGCGCCGATACGGGGCTGATAGCGGTGGAAAACACGCACAACATGTGGGGAGGCGTCTGCACTCCGCTGGAGGCGATGGAGGAAATCTGGCACGAGGCGCGCAAACGCAATCTGCCGACACATCTGGACGGCGCGCGCATCTTCAACGCGGCCACGGCGCTCGGCGTGGACGTGCACACGCTGACAGCGGGCTTCGATACGGTAATGTTCTGCCTGTCCAAGGGACTGTGCGCGCCGGTCGGATCGATGCTGGTTGGAACGCGAGAGAAAATAGCCGAAGCGCGCATCTATCGCAAGGCCCTGGGCGGCGGAATGCGCCAGGCCGGTGTGCTCGCAGCGGCGGGGTTGATTGCGTTGGAGCAGATGCCCGCGCGGCTTGTGGAAGACCATGCGAATGCGCGGCTGCTGGCCGAGACGCTGGCTCGCCTGCCGGGTGTTGTGATCGACCTCGAACGGGTGCAAACGAATATCGTCATCTTTGAGTTGACCGCACGGCAACCGGCGGAACTTGTGGCAGGGCTGCGCGCGAAGGGGGTATTGGCCAGCGTGGTTGGTCCGCGCGCGGTTCGCCTGGTGACGCATCGGGATGTGGATCGAGCCTCATGCGTTCGGGCCTCGGCGGCGCTGAGCGAAGTTCTGGGAGAGTAGATTGCGAAGTTTTGCCCCTGTTTTGACGACTTTTTCCACAGAACCGCATCTATACTGGAAGTATGCCGAAGTATTCCATCGTAGTGCCTTTTCACAATGAAGAAGAGAATGTAACCCAGTTGTACGCGCGGCTGAAGTCGGTCATGGAGCACGTGGGCGACAGCTTTGAGCTGGTGCTTGTCGATGACGGCTCGAACGACCGCACGTACAAGCTGTTGGAAGAGATTGCCGCCGTGGACAGCCGTGTGCTGGTGGTGAAACTGCGGCGCAACTTTGGCCAGACCTCCGCGCTTGCCGCCGGTTTTGACAATGCCTCGGGCGAATTTATTTTCGCCATGGACGGCGACCTGCAGCACGATCCGAACGAGATTCCCAACTTCATCGCCAAGCTGGAAGAGGGCTACGACGTGGTCTCCGGGTGGCGCAAGGAGCGCATCGACAGTTTCGTCATGCGTCGCATTCCGTCACGCTGCGCCAACTGGCTGATGGCCAAACTCTCCGAGGTAGATATTCACGACTTCGGCACGACGTACAAGGCGTATCGCCGCGAGATCATCCACAACATCCCGCTGTATGGCGAGATGCATCGGTTCATTCCCGCTCTGGCAGCCTGGTATGGCGCGTCGATCTGCGAGATACCGATCAAGAATGTGAACCGCGAGCGCGGGAAAAGCCACTACGGTATCGGGCGCACCTTCCGCGTGTTTTTTGATCTGCTGACGATTCGCTTCCTGCTCAAACACATGAGCCGACCGCTGCACTTCTTCGGTGCCTGCGGCGCGCTGGGCATTGTGGCTGGTGGGTTTACCTCGATGTGGCTGCTTGCGCTCAAGCTGATGAACTGGCGCGAGAACATCATGGACCAGCATGGTCCCCTGTTTGTGATCGCTGGCGTCCTGATTCTGGCGGGAATTCAACTGCTGGCCATTGGCCTGCTGGGCGAGTTGCAGGTGCGCCACTACTACACCGGCGCGCAGCGGACCCCCTACGCCATTGATCGCATCGTTCGTCTGCGCTCGCCCGAGGAGCCAAGCCTGCTTTCGGGCAACTGATTTCCGGTTTGCCATCTTCCTGTGGCCGCTTTGAGGCATGGTTTCCAGATACCGCCCCGTTCCCTTCAACCGGGACGGGGCTTTCTCTTGGTAGACTGCATTGAGCCGATGGAGGCCAATGAATACGGACAAGCCCCTGAATATGGTTGACATGGTTGGCGTCGGGTTGAACGCGACCGACACCGTGATCGCGCTGGACCGCTATCCGGGACAGGGCGCGAAGCTCGAATTCAATGACCTGCGTGTGCTGCCAGGCGGGCAGGTGGCCTCGACGGTTGCGGCCTGTCAGCAATGGGGCCTGGCGACGCGGTACGTGGGCAAGATTGGCGACGACGATGCCGCAGAACTCCATCGCCGTGAATTTGCGCGTCTGGGGGTGGACGCGCAGTTGATTGCGGTTCCCCACTGCGCCAGCCGGCAGAGCGTGATCCTGGTGGATGGCGATGGCGAACGCACCGTGCTGTGGCGGCGGGATGAACGCCAGAACCTGCACCCCGGCGAGCTACGCCGTGAGTGGATCGAAGGCGCGCGCGTACTGCACCTGGACGGCTACGATATTGCCGCTGCAACGCTCGCTGCTGGATGGGCGCGCGCGGCAGGAATACCCGTCGTCGCCGATCTGGATGAACTCTACCCAGGCATCGACGACCTGCTGTCGCTGACCGACTATGCGATTGTGAGCCGCGATTTTCCGAGTCGTCTGACCGGCGAGACGACGCTTGAGGCCGCGCTCAAAACGATGCAACGCCGGTATGGGGCAAAGCTCGCCGCCGCGACGCTCGGCCATGACGGCGTGCTGGCCTGGGATGGCGAGCAGTTCTGTTACTCGAACGCGTTTCGTGTACCAGTCGCAGACACGACGGGCGCGGGAGATATTTTCCACGCCGGGTTCATCTATGGTCTGCTACGGGGCTGGCCGTTGCAGCGGCAGCTTGACTTTGCTGGCGCGGCGGCGGCGCTGAACTGCAGCGCGATCGGTGCGCGAGGAGGCATCGCGCCGGTGGCTGCGATTGAGTCGCTGCTCCGCGATGGAGAACGCTATCCGGAGCCTCCGATTTGTTCTCTGATGGCGGTCCGTCGCGAGTCGGTGCCCGCCGGAACAACAGTGGCAGAGTGAATCGACCGGGCAATGGATGTTCGTGGGGTGCAGAGTGCCCTGCCTGCCACAATGCCATGACATCGAAAGGACACCTGAACTGGAGCGAGTTATCCCACGTATAGTCAGGCAAGGGGAAAACACATGCTGATCGCAAGAGTATGGCAAATCCTGATCGATGGCTGGATTGTTTTTGAGCTGTTGCTGGCGATTGTGACGCGGACTCGGCGCAGCCAGGGCAAGGTGACGGATCGCGGATCGCTGCTGCTGCTTTGGCTTTCGATCGGGGCCTCTATTACCGCTTCATTCCGGATTGCGGACGCGATGCCTCGGAACCTGTTTGTTCACTCGACCTGGCTTAGCCCGCTCGCTCTGGGAATTCTCGCGGCGGGTTTTGTTCTGCGAGTCACCGCGATCTTCATGCTGGGACGTGCTTTCAGCGTCAATGTGGCGATTCGCGACAATCAAATTTTGAAGCAGGATGGACTCTATGCGTGGATGCGTCATCCCTCCTACAGCGGCATGGTGCTGATGTTCCTGGCTCTCGGCCTGTCGGAGCGGAACTGGATTTCGCTGCTGATTCTGGCGATTGTCCCCAATGCGGCGCTGCTTTATCGTATCCATGTGGAAGAGATCGCTTTGCGCGCGGGATTTGGCGAGGAATATGTAGCGTACAGCCGACGAGTGAAGCGGCTGGTTCCGGGGATTTATTAGGGCTGAGGTTGATTGAAAAAAGTGGAATGCGGGGGTCAGGGATGCGAGCGATACAGATA
>JAJZFR010000429.1 GCA_021805265.1 Acidobacteriota bacterium
CATTGATTGATCGCGAACACTTCGATCTTGTGCTGACAGACATGATGATGCAGGATGGCTACGGAATTACTGTGCTTGACCGCGTCCGATTGACCCAGCCGCAGACACCCGTCGTGATGGTGACCGCAGTACAGGACATCGGCGTGGCCATCAGCGCCATGCGTCGCGGAGCCTACGACTACCTGATGAAGCCGTTCGAGCGGGACCAGCTCCTGACCACCGTTCGCCGCGCTCTCGAACACCGCGATACGGTGCGAGAGACAGTTTCCTATCGTGAAAATCTGGAAGAGATTGTCCGCGCACGCACCAAATTGTTGAGCCAGGCGATTCTGGACATCGAGCGCTCCTACGACATCACGCTCGAAGCCCTGGGCGACGCGCTTGACCTCAAGGACTCTGAGACCGAGGGCCACTCCCGGCGCGTGACCGCCTACACCATCGCTCTTGCGCGCGCCATGAATGTTGACCTCGAAGGCATCAAGATCATCGCACGCGGAGCTTTCCTGCACGACATCGGCAAGATGGCCATTCCTGACGCCATTCTGTTGAAACCGGGAAAACTTTCCGAGGACGAGCAGGCCGTGATGCGCGAGCACTGCGAGCGCGGATACCACATTCTCCAGAAGATCCCCTACCTGAAGGATGTCTCGGAGATCGTCTACGCCCACCAGGAGCACTTTGACGGCACGGGCTATCCGCGCCAACTGATGGGGAGCGCGATTCCTGTGGGCGCGCGCATCTTCGCCGTCGCCGATACGCTCGACGCCATCACCAGCGACCGGCCTTACCGCAAAGCGCAGGGCTTTGACGTTGCCCGCCAGGAGATTCTCCGCTACTCCGGCACTCAGTTTGATCCCTCGGTCGTCGAGGTCTTCGTCAAGGTGCCCAACGATCTTTGGGTCGAGCTGCGGCGCGAGATCGAAAGCAAGGTGCGCCCATTTTCCGAGATCGAAGAGGAAGTGCGAAAGTACGTTGTCCGGCAGTAGTCGCCGTTCCCGGCGCAGTCCTGGTCTCTCACAAAAGGAGTTTCTCGATGCCTTTGCTCGATGAAAAAACACTGAAGGAAGCGATGCGCAAGCTACCCGGCTGGCGCGTGGAAGCGGGAGCGTTGCGGCGCAGCATCGAGTTTCCCGATTTTCCCCAGGCCATTCATTTTGTCACTCTCGTGGCAGGGATGGCGGAGCGGGCCAGGCACCACCCGGACATTGATATTCGCGATAACCGTATTGAATTTACGCTGGTCAGCCACGATGCGGGCGGCATCACGGAGAGGGACATCGCTCTGGCTGGCGAGATCGAAGCGGCGATTTGACGCGATTCTCATCCATCGCCAACGTCTCTGCGTCTCGCCTTTAGGGCTGCGAGAGATTCCAGGGTCAATCTTCCGCTGCCGGGTCTTTCAAATGTACTGTTTTTTGTATATCTTCGGAATTTACAGAATTCTGGAGTTTGCTAAGGGTCTTTCGATGCCACCAGGAGACCGCCAATCCGCCGATCACAGCCGATACAGTTGAAATCAAGGCAATCTGAGTAGCCCCCAGAACAGGCATCTTGCGCTCCTGGTCTGATTTATAAGTAGCTGATTCGTAATGTTTTGTCATTTGTTTTGGAGTTTTCGCCTCGCCTGGAAATTCACCCTGCCCGCCGATTATATGGAATCCAACGCGCTTTACAGCCTTGATTCAGTAAAAAATCTTCGCTGAAAATATTTTGAATTTAGTATTCTCATTCCGCAAAATCTATTGTAAGATGTAGATATTGCAGTTGGGGATGGTACTGAGTCTCCCACCCTCAGCGGCATATAAGTTGCGTCACTGGCCTCCCGGCACGAACAGAAAACGTTCGTGCCGCCTTTTTTTTTGCGCCGCACCCGGTTTGATTTCCCCCGAGAAATTTACGGGGATACACCTTGGAATGCGTGAGCGGGAAATAGTACGATGGGTGCAGCGACTGGATGCGAGGGAGTTCCAATGAAGACGATGCGTACTCGAAACTGGACGGTAGCAGTCCTGTTGGCATTGGCTACGGCCATCAGCTATGCCCAGTGGTCAAACCCAGCCGAGGACGTTCCGGCGTATCACGCTTCGGCTCCGCTCAAGGTCAGCAGCCTGCCGCCCGTTCTGAGCGGAAGCAAGCTCACGGGGCCGAATTTCCAGTATTCCTGGCAGGTGCATGTCTACCAGAAGGCGGCTCAGGTATCGAGCGTGCTGTATCAGTTGCCTTGCAACTGCCGCTGCGACCGGGCGCTGGGCCACACCAGCCTGCGAAGCTGCTTCGAGGGCCTGCACGGCACGGAATGCTCGACCTGCGCCAAGGAGGGTCTGTATGCCTATCAGCAGACCAAACTGGGCAAGTCCCCGGCGCAGATTCGCGCAGCCATTGCCCACCACGACTACGAAAGCATCGTCCTCGAAAACCAGTGAGGCGCTGGCTGGCGGATGCCCCACGGAGGCACTCCCACGAAACGCGTTTCGGGGTTACAATAGCAGAAGCAGCACGACCCCTCAGGGCACGGCTGACGGGCTTCACAGAAGACCGAAATTCGATCAGAGTTTGATCGGCATTCGATCTTCACCCAAGTGGGGGCGTCACGGTTTCGACGGGATCGGTAGCGGCAGAGAGGCATGCCGGGGTGTGAGCACCCGTAATCGCTTGCAAAACAACAATTGCCAACAACAATCTGGCACTTGCTGCTTAATTAAATAGGCAGCCGTCCTCCTCATCTTTGCCTGTGGGCTGAGAGCGGGCGTCGCACAGCAGGCTGGTAGTTGCCGCTCGGTCCGTGTGGCAGCTATAAGATCATCGGACTAGCTTTCTCGGTTTCTTGTCTGTTCTGAGCTGGGGGAGCGAAATTTCTGAATAGACTACGCATGGAGTCTCTCGGCTGACAACGATTTCGGACGCGGGTTCGACTCCCGCCGCCTCCACCATATTTCAGCATTGCGCATAGCTGATGGTCGAAGACCTGTTTATCGGTATAAAAATACCTGTTAACCTTGAAATAGCGTTTAATCGGGCATAATATGCCGATATGAGCGATTTGTCCTTCAAGTCCATCTCAGAACTCCAAAGCCTGCTCGGAGAGCAGGTTCAGGCACTTCGTCTTTCCAGGAATCTGGACCAGATCACCACGGCTGAAAAGGCCGGAATATCCGAGAAGGCCTTGCGAAATCTGGAAGCGGGCCGCGGATCGCATGTGGAGTCCTTCCTGCGAGTCTTGAAAGCTCTTGACTGCTTGCATGGCTTGGAATTGCTCGTTCCCAAGCCTTCGGTAAGCCCATTAGCGCTCCTCCGTAGTTCCAAAGTGAGGCAGCGGGCACGCCGATCGTCCGCATTGTCGCAGAGTCGGAAGCTATGAAGCCCGTTCATGTCATCGAAGTCCTGATTTGGGAGAAAAGAGTGGGAGCGGCATCCGCCGATCCGGGACTCGGATCTTACGCCTTTGAATACGACCAATCCTGGAAACGCGAAGGCATCGAACTCGCGCCGCTGACGATGCCCTTATCGGACGCGCGTCAGACATTCACCTTCCCTACTCTTCCGAAGGCGACGTATTTTGGCCTTCCCTCCATGCTGGCTGATGCCCTTCCGGATGATTTCGGCAATGCGCTCATCGACGCTTGGATGGCAACCAAAGGTATCGAGAAGACCGCCGTCACTGTACTCGACCGACTTGCCTATATGGGCAAACGCGGCATGGGTGCTTTGGAATTCCGCCCAGCGCGCGGTTCGAATACCGAGAGCTCAGCCCTGATCGAAATGAAACAACTTGTCGAGGAAGCGCGTCGGCTCGTCGAAGGCAGCCTCGCCGTCGATCACGAAGCCAAGGCTGCGCTTGCGAACATTATCAGGGTAGGGACTTCAGCAGGAGGCGCGCGCGCAAAAGCCGTCATCGCATGGAACCCGAAAACGGATGAGGTCCGCAGTGGCCAGTTCGAAACTGCGCCCGGATTCGAACACTGGCTATTGAAGTTCGACGGTGTCGGCAAAGACAAGGAACTGGGAACGGGCGAGGGATACGGACGCATTGAGTATGCCTATTCGCTTATGGCGAAGGAAGCTGGCATTCACATGTTTCCCTGCCGGCTGCTGGAAGAAAATGGGCGAGCCCATTTCATGACGAAACGGTTTGACCGTGAAGACATTCGTGGCAGGACGTGCAAGCATCACCTGCAGACTCTTTGCGCCATCCATCATCTTGATTTCAGGCAACGCGGCACACACGCTTATGAGCAACTCTTCATGGCCATTGGCAAACTTGGTCTTGATGACGATGCAAAGAGGCAGACCTTTCGCCGCATGGCCTTCAATGTGATGGCTCGTAACTGTGATGACCACACAAAAAACTTTGCATTTCTGTTGAAGCAGGGCCAGTCTTGGCAGCTTGCTCCTGCCTATGACGTGACCCACGCCTACAATCCCAAGGGCGAATGGACGTACCAACACCTGATGGGTGTAAATGGAAAGTTTCAGGACATTGTCCGTTCAGACCTGCTGGAGGTGGCCGACCGCTTCGGTGTTCGCAGACCGCAAGACGCCTTGGCCGATGTTCGAGCGGCATTGGATAATTGGTCTGGCTTTGCGACGGATGCAGGAATATCATCTTCTCTAAGCGACAAAGTCGCTCATGATTTCCTGCCCATCTAAGGTCAAAGCGGCCCCTGTACGCGCTGTGTTTCTGGGGGGGCGGCGCAATCTGCGGCGCATTGGCCCTTGGCCGCGCCGCGTTTACGACAGGTGTACGATAACCCCGGCAGAGCCGCACTTTTGGCACTTCATACTCTTTTTAGAATCAGCAACTTACACATTCCAAAGGCTGTGGAAAAGAACGACTCCCGCCGCCTTCACCATATTCTCCGGCTACTTTTCCGTGGCCTGTCGTTTCCAGACATGGCTCTTCAGGCTGGGCGGCCCATCCGTCTGGACGGGCATCAGTCAGGCTGATACTGCTGGTCGCTGACCTGCTCCAGCCAGTTGACGGTTTTGCCGTCGAGCTTTTCCTGAATTGCCAGGTGGGTCATTGCGGTGTTTGGGGCTGCGCCTTGCCAGTGTTTTTCCCCCGGCTCAAACCAGATCCCATCGCCGGGACGAACCTCTTCAATGGCGCGATAACATCTCGGTCGAGCGGATCAGGAAATCGATCAAATACGAGGAGGTCTACTTGCACGGATACGCCTCGGTCCAGGAGGCCGGAGCTTCCATGGCCGCAATCTGGAGTTTTATAACTCCATCCGGCCGTACTCCAGCCCGAAAGCGCAAACGCCCGATCAGGTACACTTCAACCGCCTGCCAGAACCCCCGGCAGCCTAAAAGCAAAAACTTCCACGGACGGAAGAAACAAAAACTGTCCGAACGACCGGAGCCACCTCAGGATAGAGTCGGGAACACTTATTTTTACATCCGACAGATCATCCTGATGTTTTCTTCTTCAACCCCTCCGTTGCTTTTGGACCACAAGCAGGCTTGATAACCACTCAGTGGCTGATGCCGGAGGCGGCGATGAAGCCCTGGTTCTGATCGACGGCGGAGTCGGCTTTGGGAAGCTGGTTGTAGCCGGTGCTGGCTCCCGTCGCAGCGCCAGGTGCGCTGGCATTCATCGCTCCGTTATGGTTTGGTCCCAGGCCCAGCTTGATCAGCGCGCGGGAGTCTGGCGCCAGCTTGGTCTGCCAGCCGTTGTCGGCCTGGAATTTGGTCATCGCCGCCAGGGTCGAGTCGTCCCAGTGGCCGCTTGGCTCGCCAGTCAGGTAGTGCTCCCGGATCAGAGCCTGCTGGATCACCGTCGCGCGATCCGGTGCGATGGACTGCTGCCCGTGCATCCGATGCGACTTCGCCGGCTTGCTGGAGTGATGGGCCGATTTGGCGTGGCCGCTGGTGGGCGAGCGGTGGATGCGCGCAGCCACCGCCGAGGTCGGCGCGAGCGAAACCGTGAGCGAAACCGTAATCGATAGAGCCAGTCCGGGCCATGCGCGAAAGCTCATCAGAACGTTACCTCAGGAAAAGGGTAAAAAAGGGTAAAAATCAGGCGACCAGGAAAGAAAACAAGCTGCCGTCCGCCTCAGTTTAGGACACGCGAATCAAGGAGACAAGGAAAACCTTCACAGAAATGTAGCTTTTCGGTGCAAAACCCCAAACGGGCGAATCGCAAGCTCGATCCGTCCCGTTTGGGGTTTTGCCAGCCATCGCGCCTATCGCGCCTCCGCAGCTACGGCAAGGTTCCGCCCAGGAAGTTGATGCCGTCGGCGGGGTGCTTCGGATCCATCACCTCGAAGACCACATCCTGGCCAGAGTGCAGCCCGCTGACCACCTTGTCGAAGTCCTCCCTGGTGGCCGTCGGCTGCTTGTTGATGTGGGTGATGGCGAGGCCGGGTTCCAGGCCCTGCTGATCGGCAAAGCTGCCCGGCGTCACCGAGAGCACGAGCATTCCGCCCTGGCCCATCTTGTCTGCCGTAGCCGGGGTTACCGGCCGTACGCTGATGCCCAGCTTGGCCTCGGAGCTGACGCTGCCATCCGAGGGTGCCTGGTCATTGCTGGCCGACTGATCAGAGAAAATCTGGTCGCGGTCACCGACCACGACGGTCGCGACCTCCTGCTTGCCGTTGCGAATGTACCCGAGCCGGATCGAGGTGCCGGGGCGGCGGCTGGCGATGTCGGCTACCAGATCGTCGCCGTCCTTGATGGCGCGTCCATCGATGCTCACGATGATGTCGCGCATCTTGATGCCCGCTTTATCCGCCGGTCCGCCGGGCTTCACTTCCTGCACCAGGACGCCGTGGCTGAAGCCGTACATGCGTCCAATGCTGCTCGAAAGTCCTTCCCGGAAGCTGATGCCGATTGATCCGCGCGTCACCTTGTGGCTGGGCGAGATCAGGTCGTTGTAGACCTGCGCGACGGTGTTCGAGGGCATGGCGAACCCGATCCCCTGGTAGCCCGAAGACTGGGTATAGATCGCTGTGTTCAGGCCGATGACCTCGCCGTTCATGTTGACCAGCGGTCCGCCCGAGTTGCCGGGATTGATGGCCGCGTCGGTCTGGATAAAGTGCTGGAACTGGCCGCTGGCGCCCGGCTCGATGGTGCGGTTCCTGGCCGAGATGATGCCCGCCGTCACCGTCTGCGAGAGCGCAAACGGGCTGCCAATGGCGATCACCCACTCGCCCACGGCGGAGTTGTCGCTGTTGCCCAGCTTGACCGTGGGCAGAGGCTTGTCGGTGTCGATCTTGATCACCGCGAGGTCCGTCGCCTTGTCTACGCCGATGACCACCGCCTTGCGCCCAGGATCGGTCGTATCCGGGTCGGTGGAGAGCTTGACGTAAATCTGGTCCGCGTTCTCGACCACGTGATTGTTGGTCAGGATGTAGCCCTTGGCATCGACGATGAAGCCGGAGCCGAGCGAATCCCGCTCCTGGCTCTGATCCTCATCGCCGCCGCCGCCCGGAGCCTGTCCACCGAAGAAGCGGTTGAAGAAGTCCTGGAAGTTGCCCTGTGGGCCGCCCGCCTGGGGATCGCCCTGGCCGCCGTCTTCCTGGTCGCCGGGGTTGCCAGGCAGGGGCATCACGCGACCGTGAGGATTGCCGGGCATGCCGCGCTTGCCGCTCGCGGCCTGCTTGGGCAGGGTGCGCGTGTTGATGTTCACCACCGCCGGGCCAACCTCGCGCGCAATCTGTACAAAGTTGTTCGGTGCCACCGACGTGTTGGGAATCTTCAGCGGGGTCGCGTCCGCGCTGCTGTTCGCTTTCGCCTGTCCGTGGACGCCATGAGCGGCGTAAGAGGCCATCAAAACGACGGCTGAAATCGCTGCAAGCAAGGCAAAGGTTGAGGAAAGACGGCGTGTTCGCAGCCGTTCAAGCAAGGATGACATAGATCGTTCCACCTCGGGTTCGGTTTCCTGTTGCGTCCCGCGCGTTGCGTCCCGCGCGCGAGACTGACTCAGACATATGTTCAGATGCACAAAGCGGCCATCGCGACCACCGGCTGCGATCTCGGGCCTGCAAACTCAGTATAGCCAGCGTCCACGCCCCGCGTCTGCCAATACGCCTCTCAGTAGTAGACGCAGTTCGTGCAGAAGAGTTCCGCAAATTCCAGGCGGCGACGAAGTATCGGAGTGCTCATGCCTCGTGCGCGGTCGCGGGATGCGCCTGCGGCAGCAGTTCCGTAACCGCGATCCCGGCCAGGATCAGCACCGCTCCGCCGGCCGACCGCGCGCCCAGCCGCTCGCCATAAAACAGGTATGCCGTCAGCCAGGCAAACACCGGCTCGAGCGTCAGCAGCAGCGCCGTGTGCGTTGCCGGCAACACCGACTGCGCCCAGCTCTGGATGGAAAACGCCGCCGCCGTCGCCAACACAGCAGCCACCGCCAGCGCAGCGCAAAGCCGCGCCGTCAGGTGAAGAAACGGATGCTCCAGCAGTGGCATGCTGGCCGCCATGAACACCGCGCAGAAGCCCACCTGCAACAGCGCCAGCGGCTGAAAGCCGATGCGCGGCGAAAGATGCCCCAGCGCCAGGCAGTGAAACGCAAATCCGATCGCGCAGCCGAACGAAAGCAGGTCGCCCAGCCCCGCGTCGGAAAAATTCGGAAACCACCCCGCCGAGGGAAGCGTCAGCAGCAGAATCCCCACAAACGCGAGGCCCGCGCCGAGAAACGCATTCCACCCCGGCGCGCGCGCTCCCCGAGGACGCAGCCAGCCGACCACGGAAAACAGCGGCACCAGCACCACCACCATCCCCGTGATGAAGGCCGACTTCGAGGGTGTCGTCCGCGCCAGGCCCGCCGTCTGAAACTGATAGCCCATGGCCAGAAAAAATCCGACCACCGCTCCCGCCCCCACCTGCGACCAATTCATCCGGCCCCAGTGACGGCGATAGACCACCGCCAGCACCACAAAAGCCATCGTCATCCGCGCCAGGTTGAAGGCCAGCGGCGAGGCGTCCCGCAGCGCATCCTTGACCACCACAAACGTCGCGCCCCACACGGCCACCACAAACAGCATCAGCAGGTACGCGCGGGACTTCATCGCGGCCTCGGCTCTCCCGATGCCGCTCCCGATGCCGCTCCCGCTGCCGCGCCCGCTACCGCGTAGACCGTCTTTCCGCCGACCACCGTTTCGAGCACCCTGGTCTTCAGAATCTTCGGTGCCGGCACCGACATCAGGTCGCGATCAATCAGGATGTAATCCGCCTCGTAGCCGGGCGCAAGTTTTCCTTTCCGCTGCTCGGCAAACTCGGCATACGCCGACCCCTGGGTATAGGCGTAGATCGCCTCGCCTCGCGTCAGCGCGGCCTGCGGATACCAGGTCTTCGTGCCTGCTTCATTGGCCCGCGTCACGGCGCAGTAAATCCCGCGAAACGGCGTGATTGGCTCGACCGGATAGTCGGTGCCAAAGGCCAGCGGAACGCCCGCATCCAGAAACGTCTTCCAGCCATAGGAGTACGCCGCGCGCTCCGGCCCCAGCCGCGCCATTGCCCAGTTCATGTCCGTCAACAGGTGGTTCGGCTGCATCGACGCGATGATCCCCAACTGCTTGAAACGCGCCACATCCGCCGGGTTCACCACCTGAGCGTGTTCCACGCGGTCGCGATGCCCGGTGGCCACCAGTTTGCCGTCGCCAATGGGCTGGGCAAAGGCCGTCAACGCCATTGCCGTCGCCTGATCCCCGATTGCGTGGAAGCCGATCTGGAAGCCCGCCCGCGCCCGCGCTACGGCCATTCGATTCAGATCGGGCTGGGTAAATCGCGCCAGGCCCGAGTTCTTCGCGTCATCGGCGTAGGGCGCTTCGAGCGCCGCCGTTCGCGAGCCGAGCGAGCCGTCCATGAACCCCTTCAGCATCCCTGTATGCAGCATCGCGTCTTCGGCGTCGTGATGCGCCCGATGAGCAATCAGCACCGGCAGCGGGTCCACAAACGGCAGCCACTCGGAAATCCGCACCCGCAGCTTGCCTTCCCGCTCCAACTGCTCGTAATTCAGAAAATCCTGCCACGTCGAAAAATCCTGCACGCTGGTCAGCCCATGGCTCACCGCGTCTTCAATCGCCAGCTCATCGCCGCGCAGGCTGAAAGCGGCGGTGGGGGCCGGAATCACCTTTTCCACCAGCTCGACCGCCGTATCGCGGATGATCCCCGTCGGCTCTCCGTGGCTGTCCAGATCGATGGCCCCGCCGCGCGGCGCGGCTGTCTTCCCCGTAATCCCAGCCGCCTTGAGCGCCGCGCTGTTGGCCACGGCAATGTGACCGTCCACGCGATAGAGAAAAGCCGGATGACCGCCGCTGACCTTGTCCAGATCAGCCCGCGTGGGCAGCGCGCTCGCGCTCCAAAGCGTATGATCCCAGCCGCCACCGAGCAGCCACTGCCCCGGCTCGGCGGTTTTTTCGTAGGCCGCCACGCGCCCGAGCATCTCGTCCAGCGAGCGCACACCCGTCACGTCCACGCTCAGCTTCTGCCTGCCCGCGTCGCCCATGTGGGTATGCGCGTCGTTCAGCCCCGGCATCACAAAGACGCCAGTGTGCGCGCTGTCCAGGTTGCGCAGTCGGGTCCGTGGACCGGCCAGTTTTTTCATCGCCTCGTCCGTGCCGACGGCCATTACCTTGCCCGCACCAATGGCCATTGCAGAGACGTACTGCGGATGATCTTGATCGAGTCCCTCGCCGGTCAGGATGCGTCCGTTGTACAGAATCAAATCAGGGGTAGTTGCGGAATGCGCAGGCATGGCGGACTGCGCAGCGCCGGCGCAGCCGGAAAGAATCGCCGCCAGCAGCAGGGGGAAGGAAATATGTCGAAGCGAGTGCATGGGCGGAGTGTATCAGGCTAAAGCAGTTCCACAGTAGGTATACCCGGCGGGAGTGGATATTCGCGCAGCTTTTCCTTAAGAAAAGCTGCATATCGCAATTTTAGCTCAGGCACAGTAACTGTGGAACTGCTCTACCCGCAGCGCGAAAAATCGAAACGGAAAAATCAGACTCGCGCGATCATGACTTCGGTGGACTTCATCAGCGCCGCTGCGGTCTGCCCTTTGCGCAACTGCATCTCGCGCACCGCGTCCGAGGTAATGATCGAGGTGATCCGCTGGTCGCCGATCGCCAACACCACCTTGGCCAGCAGGCCGCTCATCTTCACCTCGACTATCGTGCCCACGAGCTGATTCCTGCCGCTCACGGTGCGAAAGCGTTCGCGGGATTCCGTGCTCGCGGCGGGCTTGCGCGAGGCCAGCAGCGGACGGATCGCGCTCTGCGGAATCCGATGATGACCGCCCGGAGTCTGGATGGTTTTCAGGCTCCCCGCAAGAATCCACTGCTTCAGCGTGGCGTAGCTCACGCCGAGCGCCGCCGCCGCCTCGCGCGGCTTCAACAGCGGATCGCCCGCTTCCGCCGTGGCGGAACTCTTCGCTCCGGTTTTTCTCGCCGCAGGCAAAGCACACCTCACTGAACCAGAAGTATAGCGCCGAATCAAGCGGCCCGAAACTCTTCCGAATTGCAGGCTTCCGGGGGTCAGTTAAAAACGAATAGATTCGAGTGACAAATTCGTATAAAATCGAATCCATGATCCAGTCGCCATTTTCTCCCGAAACTCCCCGCGTCCAGGGCAGGGAACTGCCCGTCGCTCGCGTCGCAATTCTGATCGCGGGCTTTCTCATCGCCGCGTCTTCGAGCGCTCATGCGCAGAGCGGCTCGCTCCTCAGCCGCTACCAGGCCCGCGTCACCGCAACGCAAAACCAGCAGCCCCACTGGATCACCCCGCTCGTCACCATCACGCCGCGCCTGGAACAGGAGTTTCGCACCGACTTCGTCCACGGCTACACGCCCCAGGGCTACGGCCTGTGGAACTACGACAACGGCAAGGGTCTGGAAGTGATTCCCTTCCGCCGCATCGAGTTGCTGTTCAATCTTCCGCCCTTTCAGAACCACCTCGCGCCAAAGACCAACGACGGCTTCGGCGACGTCTCGTTTCTCGGCAAGTTCCGCTTCTTTGCCCGCAACGAGCAGAGCGGTAACGCCATTGTCACGGCGTTTCTCGGCGGATCGATTCCCACCGGCAAGAACGGCAACGGAAGCTGTTGCGCCATCGTCACGCCGACCCTCGCCATGGGCAAGGGCTGGGGCCAGTTCGACCTCACCACCACGGCCTCCGGCACACTCCCAGTCACCAACTCGACGGGCCTCGGGCACACCGTGATCTGGAACAGCGTCGCCCAGTACCAGGTCGCGCACACAGGCTGGAAGCGCCTGCTCTGGCCGGAATTGGAAACCAACGCCAACTTCTTTCTCGGCGGCGCCAACGACGGCAAGGCGGCCACCTACATGACCCCCGGATTGCTCATCGGACGCGTCCCGCTCTCCCATCCGGCCAGTGGAAAGCCGGGACGGCTCGGCCTGACCTTCGGCGCGGGCGAACAGATCGCCCTCACCAGCTTTCACCCCACCAATCACAACCTCATCCTCACCGCACGCATCCCGTTCTAGCTCGAGTATTTTCACGGATGACAGGAACAAAATCCGGGTAGGATGCAGGCGACGGATGCGGGTGCGGATGCGGGTGTGCGGATGCGGGTGCGCGAATGCGGGTGTGTGGATGCGGATGCGGGTGCGCGAATGCGGGTGCCCCATATCTACCCGCGCAGTTTGCGGGGAGATGTGGGTACTGACGTACTTCGGATAAACCTCATCCCGAGATTTACACTCGCACGACCGCGCGACGCGCAAGCGCTCACTCCCCAGGTGCGACGGGCACCGTCAAAATCTCTGCGTGGAGTTGTCCCGCAGCGGAGACTGTGAGCATCGCGCAGGTGACGGGCAGTTGAAAGCGTCGCGGCCCGCACGAGCCGGGGTTCAGGTAGAGTACGCCGCGCCGATGCTCGATCAACGGCTGGTGCGAGTGGCCTGAGAGCACCGCAGCAAAGCCCGCAGCGGCGGGATCCAGATCGAACCGGGCGCGGTCATGGAGATCGTGGAGCAGATAGAGGCTCACGCCCTGGACCGTGACCACCTCGAACTCCGGCAGCAGGGCGCAGGCTCCGGCGCGGTCCGTGTTGCCGCGAATCGCCGTCACCGGCGCAACCTGCCCCAGCGCCTCCAGAATTCCCGCATCATTGTCATCACCCACATCGCCCAGATGCAGAATGCGCTCGCAGCCCGCGAGCAGCGGCAACAGCCCAGGCCGCAGCAGCCCATGGGTATCGGAAACCACGCCAATCCGCACCGGACTAAAGCCCCAGCTCGAAGCGCGTTCGCGGGTCCAGAGTGTCGCGCAGCGCGTCGCCCAGAAAATTGAAGCTCAGCACCGCCAGTGCAATGGCGATTGCCGGAAAGATGACCAGGTGCGGCGAGTCGAACAGATGGGAGCGAGCATCGTTCAGCATCGATCCCCAGCTCGGAGCGGGAGCCGGAATGCCGAGGCCGAGAAACGACAGCGTGGCCTCGGCCAGGATCACTCCGCCCATGCTGATGGCTGACTGCACCAGCAGCGGCTGCAGGATGTTGGGCAGAATGTGCCGAAAGAAGATTCGCCAGCCGCCCGCGCCCAGCGCCCGTGTGGCTTCGACGAACTCGCGCTCCTTTACCGCCATTACCTGCGCCCTCACCAGCCGCGCATATCCCGCCCAGCCACCCACCGCGAGCGCCAGGATCAGGTTCTGCAATCCCGAGCCAAGAAACGCGGCAAAGGCAATCGCCAGCAGGATGCCGGGCAGGGCAAGAAACGTGTTCATCCCGATCACCGTCAGCGCGGTATCGACCCACCCGCCCAGATAGCCCGCCACGCCGCCTATGGCCACGCCCAGCGCCAGCGAGATGGACACCACGCTCACCGAGACCACGAGCGAAAGCCGCGCGCCCCACAGCAGCCGGCTGAGAGTATCGCGACCCAGCTCATCGGTGCCCAGCCAGTGCCCCGCCGAAGCCCCTTGCAGCCGATGCAGCAGGTCGATCGCAACCGGATTCGCAGGCGCAAGCCAAGGCGCGAAGACGCCGCAAGTCACAAAGACCGCCAGCAGAAAAAGCCCCACAACGGCCAGTGGCTGGCGGCGGCCCAGCCGCCGCGCTCCTGCCCACCGCTCCGGCGCTGCCGGAGAATCCTCATCTTCCATGTGTATGCTCGTAGCCACGGCGCTCTCTCGAACAGAATAGCCTGAATCGGTGATACAAAGGGAAGCGAGTCGAACGGCGGAAACCGGTGTTACAACCTGATATGAAATCGTGTGCGCGGAAAATGTTCCTTCGGTTTGGGATGATCGTCCTCGGTCCCGGCGTTTTGTTGGCTCCGCGCAATTTGCCCGCGCAAAACTCCGCGCCGGCGCAGGCAGCCGTGGCCCAGGCCGAGCGCCAGCTTGTCGCCCTGGCCAACCAGTCTCGCGCCCAGGCTGGCCTTGCCCCGCTCCAGTGGGACGCCGCGCTCGCCCACGCCGCCCTTGCCCACGCCCAGCGCATGGCCGCCGAAGGCCCCATCGCTCATCGTTACGGCGGCGAAATGTCTCTCGCCGAGCGCACCGCCGCCGCTGGCGCTCACTTTCGCCTGGTCGAGGAAAACATCGCCGTCGGCCAGTCCGCCGCGCAGATTCACGATCTCTGGATGCACTCCGAGGAGCACCGCGCCAACCTGCTCAACCCCGCCATTGATCGCATCGGTGTCGCTCTCGTCGCCACGCGCGGCGTCCTCTACGCCGTCGCCGATTACTCCCAGAGCGTGCCCACGCTCACACGCCTCCAGGTCGAGCAGCAGGTCGCCAGCCTGACCGCCGCCCAAGGCGTGAAAACCAGCACCGCCGAACCGCAGATCGCCCAGGCTCGCCAGGCCTGCGACCAAAGCAACGGAATCCCCTCCGACCCTGCCAATCAGCCCCTCTTCGTCATGCGCTGGCAGAGCGCTTCGCTCGATCGACTGCCCCAGGCGCTGGCCCAGCGCATCCACTCGGGCGGCTATCATGTGGCCGCTGTCGGAGCCTGCCAGCCCCATCACGATGCAGGCCCCGAGCAGGCCGCCTTCACCGCCTACCGCATCGCCGTGCTCCTCTACTAACCCACTGAAACGCCCCTGTGAAACCCCGTTTGTCGCGCCGAATAATTTCTGTTTCCAATCTCCCCCGCTAAGGTTAGAATCACGGCAAGTTATCCCTGCGTTTTCTCCCGTCACATATTTCCAGCCTGTACCGGGGCGTGTGTGATCGACTACAACCTGCTATGAAAGGGCATTGGTCTCCCCCTGATGCGCGTGTCTCCGCGAACCGCCTGCCTCCGCGTTGCGGCTCTCGTTTTCTTCCTGCTGGTTCCTGCTGCGTTTCACGGCCAGGCACCCGCCCAGTCGAGCACCCAGTCGAGCGCCCCAAAGCCGCGCATCGTCGATAAGATTGACGACAACCGCCTCGTCACGCTCACCGGAAACACCCACCCTGCGGCCAACGCGCATAACGACCAGGGCCCGGTCGATCCGGCCCTGCGCATGACCGACCTCATTCTCGTCCTCAGCCGTGGCAAAGAGCAGCAGGCGGCCTTCGACGCCTTTGTCGCCAGCCAGTACGACCCAACCTCGGCCGAGTTCCATCACTGGCTTCCGCCTGCGGAGGTCGGCCAGCGCTTCGGCCCGGCTCCGGCAGACATCGCCACCATCTCCGCCTGGCTCGCCGGCCACGGATTCAGCGTCGATGCGGTCTCCAAAGACCAGATGAACATCCGCTTCAGCGGTACCGCCGCCGAGGTCGAGAGCGCCTTCCACACCAGCATTCACAACCTCACCGTCAACGGCGAAAACCACATCGCCAACATGACCGATCCGCGGATTCCCGCTGCGCTCGCTCCCGTCGTCCTCGGCATCAAGGCGCTGCACAGCTTCATCCCCCGGCCCGTCCATCGGCTGGGCGGCAAGGCCAGGTTCAACCCACACACCGGCGCGTGGCAGCGCATCGAGACCCCCGATTCGCTCGCTCCAGCGAATCTGTCGCCAGGCTCCGACTCTGCGCCACAAGCCATGCCTGACCTCAAGGCCGCCCCGCAGTTCGGCATCACCGTCGGCTCCGGCTCCAGCGCCTACACCGTCGAGGACGTCGCGCCCTACGACTTCGCCACCATCTACAACATGCTTCCGCTGTGGACCAACAACATTGACGGCACCGGCCAGACCATCGCCATCGCTGGCACCAGCGACATCAACGTCCAGGACGTGGCCACCTTTCGCAGCACCTTCGGCCTGCCCGCCGGAACCCCACCCAGAACCATCGTCGCCAACGGCGTCGATCCCGGCCTGTGCGTTGGCAGCACCGGCGTCTGCACCATCGGCGACCAAATTGAAAACTCCCTCGATGTCGAGTGGTCCGGTGCCGTCGCCAAAGGCGCGGATGTGGTGCTCGTCGTCTCCGGGCCAACCTCGCCCAGCACAGACACCGTCTATTCCTCTGCCCAGTACGTCATCGACAACCTCACCGCGCGCATCCTCAACGTCAGCTACGGTGCCTGCGAACTGGACGAGGGAACCTCGGGCAACGCCGCCTACAACGCGCTCTGGGAGACAGCAGCCACGGAAGGCATCGCCGTCTTTGTCGCCGCAGGCGACTCCGGCTCCGCCTCCTGCGATCAGGGCGTGGCCACCAGCCTGCCTTACGGCGCGCAATTCGGAACCACCGTCAGCGGTCTCTCCTCCACCCCCTACAACACTTCGGTCGGCGGCACCGACTTCAACTGGGGAACCACCGCTTCCAACTACTGGACCACCACCAACAACCCCACCACCGGCGCCAGCGCCAGAAACTACGTGCCCGAGGTGCCCTGGAATGACACCTGCACCAACCCGGTGATCCTCAGCATCCTGCAAACCTACGCCGCCAATCTCACCAAGGCTGGATACTCCGCAACCGCTCCCACCGGTGCCGAATCCGCCTGCAACTTCGTCAACCAGTGGTACAAGACCATCCTGAACACCACCAATGGCCAGGTTGATCTCTCCTTCCTCATCGACACCGTGGGCGGCAGCGGCGGTGCCAGCAACTGCACCATCAGCAACGGCCAGACCCTCACCAGTTGCACCGGCGGCTACCCCAAGCCAACCTGGCAGGCGGGCGTCACCGGCATCCCCGCCGACAACAAGCGCGACCTGCCCGATGTCTCCTTCTTTGCCTCGAACGGCTTCCTCGGCAGCGCCTACCTCATCTGTGTCTCGGCCAACGGCAGTTGCGTCACCTCGACCTCGCTCAGCACCGAGCCAACCGCTCAGGAGGTTGGCGGAACCTCCGTCGCCTCGCCCGCCATGGCCGGCGTCATGGCGCTCATCAACCAGAAAACTGCGGCAGTGCAGGGAAGCCCCAACGCCGAGTTGTATCGCCTCGCCGCGCGCCAGACCTACTCCGCTTGCCGCGCCGAATCCGTCGCCATCAGCAGCAGTTGCTACTTCAACGACATTGACACCGGCACCAACGCCATGGCCTGTAACTCCGGCTCCCAGGATTGCACCGTCAACGTCAGCGGTGACACCTACGGCGTGCTCAGCGGATACAGCGCCACCACCGGCTTTGACAACGCCACCGGCCTCGGCTCGCTCAACATCGCCAACGTGGTCAACGCCTGGACCTCGCCGCTCGGCTCCGCCACGGCTGCCGTCGCCGTCACGCTCTCCCAGACCAGCGTCACCCTCGCCCAGAGCCTCACCGTCACCGTCACCGTCAGCGGCTCCAGCGGCACGCCCACGGGCACCGTCGCCGTCACTGCTGCGGGCTATACCGCCTCCGCAGCAACCCTCGCCGGTGGTGCCTACACCTTCACCATTCCGGCCGGCAGCCTGACCACTGGCAGCGACACCCTCACCGTCAGCTACAGCGGCGACTCGAGCTACGCCCTCGCCAGCCAGACCGCCACCGTCAACGTCACCAAACTGAACCCCACGGCAACCTTGACCGCCAGCCCCACCACGGTCGGCGCAAACACCACTGTCGCGCTCACTGTCTCCATCACGGGTGCGGGCGCGTCTCCCACCGGCACGGTCAGCTTCTCCGGCGGCGGAGCCGCCATCTCTTCCTGTTCGCTGGTCAGCGGAGCCTGCTCCTCCACCATTGCGGCGAATGCTCTCTCCAACGGCAGCGACCCCATCACCGCCAGCTACAGCGGAGACACCAACTACAACGCCGCAACAGCGACCGCCACCGTGACCGTCAACATCCTCCACCC
>JAJZFR010000113.1:0-8393 GCA_021805265.1 Acidobacteriota bacterium
GCCAGCAGCGCGAACGCGCCCACCAGGCCGCCGGTAACCGAATTGTCTTCCCCGATGATGGCGTTCTGGACGGTGTTCGAGAGGCTGAGCAGGACAACAAGATCGAAGGGGTTCAACTGGGCCAGTTCGCGCTTGCCAAACAAACGCAGGAGAAGCACCAGAACGATATAGACGATCACCGGTCGGGCCAGCTTCTCGACCAGCGGGACGGGGAGATGAAACATGTTTGCCCAGGCCTGGGTGATGCCCATGGGATCGGCGATCATGCTGAGGATCATGGTATGGCTCCGACAGCGAGTGAGGACTCAGAGTATCAAAAAAACAACAGCCACTCCGCTTGGCGGAGTGGCTGTTGGCAGGGTGTGAGGATATGGCTTATCGGCTTGCGATCAGGGGACGGGTGGCGAGCGAGCCGTCCTTGTATCCGGCGGCCATCTCGGCGATGGTCTTGGGCGAGTAATCGCCAGCGTGGCTGGCCTGGCCGAACTGGGTCATGCGCAGGGCAACGACCTTCTGCATGGCTTCGCGGGCGGGCTTGTTGTAGTCGCGCGGATCGAACTTCTCCGGGCTTTCGGCGAGCACCTTGCGAATGGCGCCGGTAATGGCCAGGCGATTGTCGGTGTCCACGTTGATCTTGCGTACGCCGTGCTGGATGCCGAGTTGAATCTCTTCGACCGGAACGCCCCAGGTTTCCTTGAGGTGACCGCCGTACTGGTTGACGATGTCCTGCAGGTCCTTGGGCACCGACGAGCTGCCATGCATGACCAGGTGAGTCTTAGGCAGGCGCTTGTGAATGTCGATGAGGATGTCCATCTTGAGCACGGAGCCATCGGGCTTCTTGCTGAACTTGTACGCGCCGTGGCTGGTGCCAATGGCAATCGCCAGAGCATCGACGCCGGTGCGCTCGGCAAACTCGACGGCCTGATCGGGATCGGTGACATGCTCGAGGCCGGTACCGCCCGCGCCGTGACCGTCCTCGATGCCGCCCAGTACGCCGATTTCACCCTCGACGGTAACCCCGCGCTCGTGAGCGAACTCGACCACGCGCCGGGTGACTTCGACGTTTTCTTCGAACTCGGTGGGTGTTTTTCCGTCGGTCTTGAGCGAGCCATCCATCATGACGCTGGTAAAGCCAAGCTCGATGGCGCTCTTGCAGGTCTCGAAGCTGTTGCCGTGGTCCTGGTGCATGGCAATAGGTATCTCGGGATAGAGTTCGGCGGCGGCAAGCATCAGGTGATAGAGGTAGCGATCCTGAGCGTACTGGCGCGCGCCGCGGCTGGCCTGAATGATGACCGGCGACTGGGTTTCCTTCGCGGCCTCCATAATGGCCTGAATCTGTTCCATATTGTTTACGTTGAAAGCACCGACGCCATAACCGCCTTTGGCGGCCTCGTCGAGGAGTTGTCGCATGGAAACCAGGGGCATAACTCTATCTCCTTTTCTCAGCTCTCCACTTGTTCCAGGTCTCGTGCAGGCCGTGATCTTTCTGTACCTGAAAAGTACATTCACAGCAGGTGGACGCCAGTGGAGGCGATCCCCTTGATGGTAACAGAAGCCGTGCGAGGGTGAATTCAAGCGACCACCGCATTGTGAGCAATTGGGAACAGATGTCGTCGGGTTGTGCGAGGAGCCGCAGCTTCGTCTGGCGCTCTGGTATGCTCAGGTTGGGTTGCTATGCGGTTGCGCATTGCGTCGCCGCAGGAATCGCAGGAATCTCCCTGCGGAAAGTCCGGAGGATCACGATGGATCGAACGATCAAGATCAATACAAACGATACGAAATTCAACCTCGTGGCACAGTCGGCTTCGCCCGCTGTCCTGCTGGCTCGCCGGGGAGCGGTGGTGGTCAGTGCCACGCTTTTTGTGGCCGCGTGCGCTCATCTCTCGATTCCGCTCTGGTTCACCCCCGTGCCGCTAACGCTGCAACCCTTCGCGGTGCTGGTGCTGGGCCTGTTGATGACGCCGGGAATGGCTGCGGCCACGATGGTGGCCTATCTGGCCGAGGGTGCGCTTGGAATGCCGGTTTTCACGCCGCACGGGCTGGGCGGACTGGCGCAGTTGATTGGGCCAACCGGCGGTTATCTGGTGAGTTATCCGTTAGTCGCGCCGCTGGTTTCTGCTCTGTGGCGCGGCAGTTCGCGCACCTTCGCCAAGGCGACCGGCATCGCCTTTGCCGGAAGTCTGGTCACGCTGGCCATGGGCGCGGCATGGCTCGGATACCTGACGCATCTGACGCCTTCGTTGCTGGTTGACCATGCTGTTTTACCGTTCCTGCCGGGAGACGCGATCAAGGTTGTCGCAGCGGCAGCGATTGCAACCTCTACGGCGCGCATTCGCCAGCACCGAATTTAACGTCTGGCGCATCCAATCCCTGCATCCGCAACACGCATCCAACAGACATGCGGCGGATGGGGCCTGACCCATCGAAAGGATTTTTCTTCCTCGTGAGCACTCTCATTACAGAAAAAGTCGTTGCGGAAAAACAGCGCACCATCTCCATTGCGCATAGTCCGGATTCGGACGACGCATTCATGTTTTATGGCCTGGCCACCAACAAGGTGCGCGTTCCTGGCTATCGCTTCACCCACACGCTCTGCGACATTGAAACGCTGAACCGGCGCGCCATGGACGAGGCGTTTTTTGACGTGACTGCGGTTTCGTTTCATGCTTATCCGTACATTCAGGAGCAGTACACGCTGATGGGTTGCGGCGGCAGCGTGGGCGAGGGCTATGGCCCGATGATCGTGTCCAGCCGGAAGATGACGACCGACGATCTGAAGCGGATCAAAGTTGCCGTTCCCGGAACCATGACAACCGCGTATCTGGCGCTGAAGATATTCAATCCAGAGATTGAAACCGAGGTTGTTCCGTTTGATCAGATCATTCCCGAGATACAGTCTGGCCGATTCGATGCCGGCCTTATCATCCACGAGGGGCAGCTCACTTACGCCAGCAGCGGGCTGAGCAAGGTGATCGACCTGGGCGTGTGGTGGCGCGATCTGACCGGCCTGGTGCTGCCGCTGGGCGGCAACGCCATCCGCCGCAGTCTGGGAGCGGAGGCGATGCGCATCGTGACCCAGGCGCTGCGAGACAGCATCCAGCACGGACTGGACAATCGCGAACAGGGTCTCGAGTACGCAATGCAGTTTGCCCGCGACCTCGACACCAACCTGGCCAATCGCTTTGTGAGCATGTATGTAAACGAGCGCACACTGAGCTATGGCGAGGATGGTCGCGCGGCGATTCGAAGACTGCTCGAAGTGGGCCATGAGCGTGGCATTATTCCCATTGCGCCGAAGGTCGATTTCATCGATTGACTCGAGCGTGTTTCATAAACCACGAATGCTGGAAAAGTCACGGATGAGACCCGCAATCAAAGCGGGTCTCAGGAAATCGACCGAAGCCACTTGGCATATATGAAACACGCTCTCGGATAGGAATGCATCGAAACAGGGCAGCCACTGGCTGCCCTGTTTCGTTTGGGTACGGAAGGGGGTCGTTGTTTAGAAAACATTGAGAGTCAGCTAAGGGTTTTCTAATCCGCACCGATAAGCCAGTTGCGGAGGAATTTCTATGCAGCAAACGTCACGTTTCCGAGCACTGCTTGCAAGTCCGGATGAGGAGCTGTGCAATCGCACCGAGAGCCTCTTTGAATCGCTGGAGGGACAGGTGGAGCTGCTGCCCGATGGGGAGGCTCTGCTGGCCGCCGCTCCCGATTTACGCGTCGGTTCTGTGGTACTTCTGGATTCGCGGATGTCGGCAGTTGACAATGGCCAACTGCTGGCTGCGATGCATGAGTCTGGCGTGGCCAAGCGCGCCTCGATCGCGGTGATCAGCCACGGTTACAGTGAACGCACAGAGATCACCAATCTGACCCAGGCGCAACTGGCACACCCGGAACAGTTTCCCGGAGATATGTGGCTCCAGCGCCTCAGTGACGGCGTGATTGACGACATCATCCCACGCAATGCGGACGGCTTGCAGTGGCGCACCCATCTGAACACATTGCGTCGGGGCCACCTGCTTCGCTCGGAGCTGGAGCATCTGCGTGAGACGACACTCGTCCAGGCGGAGCATGATCGGCTCACCGGAGCGTTGAACAGAGAGGCCATCCTGTCCATCCTTTTCCGCGAAACCGACCGCGTACAACGCATGGGCGGCTCGCTATGCGTAATTCTGATCGACATTGACGACTTCGGTCATTGGAACTCTCAGCTTGGCATCGAAGCCTGCGACGAGCTACTGCGCCAGGTTTCCTCACGCACAGAGAAACTGCTGCGCAGCTACGACCTGATGGGGCGATTGGGCAACGATGAGTTTCTCATCGCGCTGCCGGGTTGCAGCCCGATCAATGCAGTCATGCTCGCCGAGCGGTTACGCATGGACGTCTTCGCCGTGCCGTTCGATCTTCCTTCGACACGGGTAGTGTTGACCGCTTGTTTCGCGATTGCATCGAGCAACGGGCGCTCTCCGGTAGTGGTTCTGCGCGAGGCGGAGCAGACAATGGCCGACGCGCGGCTCAAGGGACCGGACACCATCCGATCCGCAACGCAATCGGCGCACAGTGGCGAACAACGGCCTGGAATTTTCCCTGGCAATCGCGATCCGAATCTCGTCCTGTGGTAAATGTGCCGCGTGTAGTCATCGCCAGGTTGCAAAAAAGCATCCTTCGGCGATCCGCGCGTATCCTTTACCTGTGAAGGCAGAGAAGGAGGATGCGCGATGGCGGAAGTGAATCTGGTTATCGAGGGGATGCATTGCGGAGCGTGTGTCCGGCGGGTAACCCAAACCATCGCTGGCGCGGGGCCTTACGCTGTGGAAGAGGTTCGCCTGGGCGCGGCGCGGTTTGTTGCCGAGGATACTGCGGCAGCGATCGACGCGGTGATTGCAGCGTTGGGCAAAGCGGGTTTTACCGCTCACGCAGAGGCATGAGGACGTGATGGTTACGGCCACGACCGATGCGGAACGAACTCACGCCAAAGCTGCAACCGCGGTACGCACGTCGGGCGAGACGGTAACGCTGCCCGTGCTGGGCATGACCTGCTCTGCCTGCCAGCTTCACGTGGAGCAGGCGCTGAAAGCAGTCGAGGGCGTGAGCCTGGCGACGGTTGATCTGATGCGCCACCGCGCGCGGGTTCACTTCAATCCCGAGCGTACTCGGGTTTCTGCTTTGATCGAGGCGATTCGCGCCTCCGGCTACGACGCCGTTCCGCCGCGCGGGGAGAGCGCCGCGGAAGGCGATCCCGAGTTGGCGTCTTCGCGCAGGCTCGCTATCCGGGCGAGCGTAGCGATCTTCGCTGGCATGGCTGCGATGGTTGCGCCGATGCTGCTCGGTGAGTCGGAAACCGGTGCCGGGATGACGGCGTGGATGCTCTCTCGTTGGGTCCTGCTGCTGGGGACTGTGCTGATTGCGGCATGGGCAGGAAGAACCATTTACCAGAGCGCCTGGTCGGCGCTCAGGCATCGCGAGACCAACATGAATACGCTGGTTTCGCTGGGCACTGGCGTGGCGCTGGTCGATTCCGCGTGGACGGTCATTCATCCCGCGAAGGGCGGCGCACTCTACTTCGATTCCGTGCTTTTGATACTCGGTTTTCTGCTGCTGGGCAAGTGGCTCGAGGCGCGCGCAAAACACGCTGCGCTGGCCGCGATGGATGCACTGGCTCATCTGCAACCTGCGGTCGCGCGACTTCGCATCGCGTCGGACGCGAGCCATCCGGAAAACTTCTTCGAAGAAAAACTTGTCCCGCTCGATCAGGTTGGGGTTGGCGATCTGGTGGTGGTGCTGGCGGGGGAACGCATTCCTGTAGACGCCGTTATTGTCCTGGGCGCGACGAGTGTGGATGAAGCGATGCTCACCGGGGAGTCACGGCCTGTCGAGCGCACGGTGGGGGAGCGAGTGCTGGCGGGAAGCCTCAACTACGATGGTGTGATTGTCGCGCGCGCGGAGTACGTTGGCGCGGAGACCACACTGGCGCAGATTGCCCGTCTGGTGGAACAGGCTCAGGGGTCGCGCGCGCCGATGCAGCGGCTGGCGGATCGCGTGAGCGCGGTCTTTGTGCCGGTGGTTCTTGCACTGGCTGTGGCGACCCTGCTTGCGTGGCTTGCGATCACGCACAGCCCCACAATGGCGATAGCAAACATGGTCTCGGTGCTGGTGATTGCATGCCCCTGCGCGATGGGCCTGGCGGTCCCGGCGGCTCTTACTGTAGCCATTGGTCGCGGCGCGCAGCTCGGCATTCTGATCAAGGGAGGGGAAGCGCTCGAACGACTGAACAGGATCGACACCGTGGTGCTCGACAAAACGGGGACGCTCACCCTGGGGCGACCCGAACTCACCGCAACGGTGACGCTCGATGGATGGTCGGAAACGGAATTCATTCGCATCGCTGCGGCGATCGAGGAGCACTCGAATCATCCGCTTGCACACGCTGTGCTGACGCGCGCCAGGGAGTTGGATTTAACCTGGTCCGCAGCCGCCAACGTGCTCACTCTGGGCGGTCGTGGACTGACTGCCGAAGTAGCCGGAAAACGCTGTCTGCTGGGCAATCGCGCATTGCTGGCGGAGGAAGGGATTGTGTTTTCTGACGATGCTTTGAAGCTCGCCGCGGTCGAAGAAGGGGCAACCCGCATCTGGCTTGCGGTGGATGGATCCCTGGCAGGATTCGTCGAAGCGAAAGATCGACTGCGCCCGTCTGCGCGTGTGGTCATCGACTGGTTGGTCGCAGAGGGACTCGAAACCGAGATGCTTACCGGAGACACGGAGTCGGCAGCGCGTCCGATGGCTCAGATGCTGGGCATCCGCAGGGTTTCCGCCGGATTGTTGCCAGTGGATAAGCTCGAGCGGATTCGCGCTCTGCAGGCGGAGGGAAAACGCGTCGCCATGGTCGGCGACGGCGTCAATGACGCCGCCGCGCTGGCTCAGGCGGACGCGGGCTTCGCCATGGGCGCGGGAGCCGCTCTGGCCCAGGAAGCAGGCGATGTTCTGTTGCTCCGGAGCGATCCAGCGGGCATAGGGACAGCGATAGCGCTGGCTCGCTCTGCGGTGTCTGTCATGAAGCAGAATCTTGGCTGGGCCATGGTCTACAACGTCCTCGGTATTCCGCTTGCCGCAGGAATTCTCTACCCCGCTTTTCACCTGTTGCTCGCTCCCTGGATGGCCGCCGCAGCCATGGCTTTCAGCTCGGTCAGCGTGCTCGGAAACAGCCTGCGCCTGCGCCGATGGAAACCTCCGGCTCTGCTCCCGTAGAGCGGGCCGGGCGGCGGATTGCGCTGGCGCGCCGCGTGTCACGATAGACTGGTGCAAGGCTGGCTCGTGTGCGCATTCTGACTCGCTACATTCTCGGTGAAATCTCCTCGCACGCCGTGCTGGGCTGCGCACTGTTCAGCTTCATCCTGTTCATGAAGCCGCTCGAACAGATTCTCGACATGGTGGTGCGCAACAGTTCCAGTTTCTCCACGCTGATTGAGATCATTCTGTTCTCACTGCCGAATACGTTCCTGCTGACCATTCCGATGGCGGTTCTGGTCGGTGTTCTGCTAGGGCTGAGTCGCCTTGCTGCGGACTCGGAGATTATCGCCATGCGCGCCTCGGGGCTGGGCATCTGGTATTTCGTGCGCGTTGCTGCAATTGTCGCCGGACTTGGCACCGTGTTTGGACTCGCGAACTCGCTGTATGTTTCCCCGCGCGCCAACCGCGCGATTCTCCAGTTGCAATCTTCGCTCGAACACTCTCAGGCATCCTTCGAAATTCAACCGCGCGTCTTCTATGAGGACTTCAAAAACACCGTCGTCTATGTTCAGGACGTGCGTTCCGGGACCGGCGCATCCAACTGGCGACAGCTTTTCATCGCCGACGTCACAGACCCGACCACGCCTAAGATCACCACGGCCGAGTCCGCTACGGTGGCCGATGACAGCGAACAGGGACTGCTCATTCGACTGCGCAACGCCTCGGAGCATGATCTCGATGCCAGCCAGCCCGGACAATACAACATCTCCACCTTTGCCTCGACCGACAGGCCGCTGACCTTCAGCCCGCAGAGCGATGTTCATCTTGGGCGCATGGATACACCGCTCTACGCGGAAAGCAATCGTGAGCTGCTTCGCCAGGCGCGCGAGGCGAGGGGGCCGGAGCGCAAACATTACCTGATCGAGTTCAATCGGCGGCTGGCCTATCCGGTCGCCTGTCTGGTGCTCATGCTGGTTGGTGTTCCGCTGGGCGCAGCTTCGCGAAGGGGCGGCAAGAGCACAGGATTTGTGTACACGCTCTTGCTGGTGCTGGTCTATTATCTGCTGTCGAATCTTGGCATCGCGTGGGGCAAGGAGGGCCGTCTGCCGGCGGTCGCGGCGGTCTGGCTTGCCAACGCCTTGTTCGCCTTCGTTGGACTGATT
>JAJZFR010000113.1:8493-18017 GCA_021805265.1 Acidobacteriota bacterium
CAGGCATGGCAGTTTGAAAATGGCTGGGAGAGAACATTTCACGGGGCCAATCAAACCGGCTTTCGTGAGTTTCTGAAAGCCTCATTTCCGGAGGTTCGCGAACAGCCCGGCTACTTCAAGAAAGAAAATCTTCAGTCCCAGGAGATGAACTTCGCGCAACTCGACCACTACATTCGCGATCTGCAGCAAAGCGGCTTTGACACCATGCGTCTCAAGGTCGAGCTGTATCACAAACTCGCCTACCCGCTGGTCACGATTGTCATGTCTGTGCTGGCCATTCCGTTTGCGCTTTCCATGGGGCGGCGCGGATCGCTGACCGGCATTGCGACGGCGATCGGCATCGCGCTCGGATACTGGGTGATTGCAGGGCTTTTCGACGCGATGGGGAGCGTCAACTACCTGCCCGCTGCGCTCGCCGCCTGGTCGCCAGACATACTCTTCGGCATGGTTGGCGGCTACCTGTTGTTGAGAACACCCACATAAGCACCCCGTCGCGCGCCACTGGCCCGCTACAATAGAACCATGTTCAGGGACTTGAAGCCCCTCTTTCGGTACATGGCGCGTCATCGCTGGAGTTATCTCTGGGGTACGCTCGCTCTGGTCGCGACCAATGCTATCTGGGTGCTCTTTCCCAAAGTCATCGAAAGCGCGATCAACGACCTCAACCGCAACAGCGGCGCGCCCGCCACCATGCGCCACCTGATTTTCTTTTACTCGGGAGTGCTGGTCGGTATCGCATTGCTCAAAGGCGTGTTCCTGTATGCTTCGCGCTGGATTCTCATAGGAATCTCGCGCGACATTGAACTCGATCTGAGAAACGATCTTTTTCGCCAGCTCGAAAAACAGGATTCCGCCTACTATCAGCGCAACCGAACCGGCGACATCATGGCGCGCCTTACCAACGACCTGAACGCGGTTCGACAACTGCTTGGACCGGCGATCATGTACAGCGCGAACACGATTCTTTTCAGCGTGGGCGCGCTGTATTTCCTGCTGCGCATCAGCCCCTGGCTGACGCTGGTCGCGCTCGCCCCCATGCCGATCGTCAGCATCCTGGTGCAGTACTTCGGCGCCAGAATTCACGAGCGGTTCGAGCGCATTCAGGCCAGCTTTTCCGAGATTTCCTCCCACGCGCAGGAGAATTTTTCCGGCGCTCGACTGGTGCGCGCCTTTGCCCGCGAAAAAGTTCAGATCACTTCCTTTGAAACCGCCAATCGCGAGTACATTCGCCGCGCGCTTCGCCTGGTCCAACTGATGGGGATGCTATGGCCAACGCTGGAATTTGTACTCGGCGTGGCGATGGTCATCACCCTTTACGCGGGCGGACGCGAGGTGCTCAGCCACAGGATTGATGTTGGAAGCTTTGTTGCGTTCAACACGTACATGGTCATGCTCACCTTCCCCATCATCGCCGTCGGATGGGTCATCAATATCTTCCAGCGCGGCACGGCATCCGTGAAACGCATTGATGAGATACTGCGCGCAGAGCCGGAGATTGACAATCGCTTCGCGGACCCGTCGATCGCGGTGGACAGAGTGATGGAGGGCGAAATTGAATTTCGGAATCTCAGCTTCCAATACGGAGATCGCGAGGTGTTGCACGATATTTCACTGCGCATTCTCGCTGGCTCGACGCTGGCCATTGTGGGACCAACCGGCTCGGGCAAGACCACTCTTGTCAACCTGATTCCGCGCCTGATGGAAGCAGCGCCCGGAAGCCTGTTGATTGATGGAATCCCCGTCCGGAGTTATCCCTTGAAGACGCTGCGGTCGAACATCGGTGTTGTCCCTCAGGAGACGTTTCTCTTCAGCGAAACGATCCATGAAAATCTCCGATTCGGCGCTCCCGATGCTGGCGAGGAGGCGCTGCTCGATGCTGCGGAAGCAGCCCACATTCGCAAGGAATTCGAGGAGTTTCCCGAAGGCTTCGAGACCATGGTCGGCGAGCGCGGCCTGACCCTCTCGGGCGGACAAAAACAGCGAACATCGATTGCTCGCGCTCTGTTGTGCAAGCCGCGCATTCTGATTCTCGATGATGCGCTGGCCAGCGTGGACACCTACACGGAAGAACGCATTCTCCAGGGACTCTCGCGCTACTCCGAGAGCTGCACGAGGATCCTTATTTCCCATCGCATCTCGACGGTGCGCGGGGCGGATCAGATCGCGGTTCTCAAAGATGGGCGGATCCGCGAGATGGGCACCCATGACGAGTTGCTGACGCGTGGCGGATACTACGCCGAGTTATACGAGAAGCAGTTGCTGGAAGAAGAGTTATCCGTCGCGGGATGAGGTGGGTGCCCTCAACTCATGCAGTCCAGCTCGAGGCTTGCCCGGCATCGCTCTGCTGGGATGCTCCAGCGCGCCGGGGCAGGAGGAGATTTCCATTGCCCGAACTCCGGGATGTTTCGATCGAGACCTGACGCCAGGCGTCGCGCACGTTGCGGATATAGCCGATGACCTCTTCAAAGCGCTCCGCGGACGATGCCTGCGAAGCCTGAAGGATAAGGGCGAAGACAGAAGCATAAAACTCACTGAGCACTTCAGCCGGGCGGCCGCCTATATCCATGCGCAGCCGCGCCTGAAGGTGAATGAGGATGTCCAGCGCTCGCTTGACGGCAGAGCGACGCGCATGCGCGTCGCCAGCCTCGACGGCTGCAATGGCGGAGTAGAGAAAGCGCACAATTCCGTCGTAGAGCGCGACGACCAGTTCCACGGGAGAAGCACCCTCGAGCGTGTGCTGCTGATAGGTTGACATACAGACTGCTGCTCCTTGTTTTCGGACAACGTGTTGCTGCTTCGGAGGATAGTTTCAGTGTCCGCCGGGGGTTACAGGGTCGGGTTTACGTATCCGGTGACCGCTGAGTAAATCTCGCTCATGTTGTTCAGGTTTGCCGGGATCGATTGGAGTGTCTGATTGGCCAGGTTCAGCTCCGTGGTGAGGCTGGATTGCTGGGATGAGATGAGCAGATTTTCGCTGGAAATATTCTGGTTGAGGGAAGAGATAATGGCGTTGTTCGAACTCAGGTCAAGGGTCAACATGCCGGTAGGCGAAGAGTTCCCGAGGTTGCTCAAGGTGGTTGAAAAGCCGAGGCCCCAGCTTCCGGAGTTCTGGAAAAAACTGACGACACCGGAGTAGTCCTGGTTGAGTTCGGTATTGAGCGTGCTGGTATCCAGGGAGATTGTCCCGTCAGTGTTCACGTTGAAGCCGAGTTGGGTGGTATTGCCGATATTGCCCTGCGTGTTGGTCTGGTTGATGGAGCTGAGGAGCTGCTCCTGGAACATGGCCAGGGTGGGTGTACCAAACAGCGCTTCGGGCGCGCCGGAGGTGTTGTTGGTTTCCTGCGCGTTGACCGCGCTGATCACTGCGTTGTAGTCGGAGACAAGCTGGGAGATGGAACTTACCACGGCAGTGTTGTTGTTGAGAATCTGCACCTGAACTGTTTCCGCCGATCCGCTGACGACAGGCGAGGGCGCTAGCAGTTGAAAGGTAACACCGGGAATCACCGTGCTGACCGTGTTGGACGTAGCGGAGATATTCACGCCATCGACCACCAGGCTGGCATTCGATCCGGCGGTAGCGGCGTTGTAGGCGAGAGCAGTCGAAGTGGTTGCGTCGGTAACGGAGGAGGTCACGGTCAGTCCGCCGCTTGCGCCGGAAGTTCCCGAGACCAGCGAAAGACGCGAGCCGTTGGCGTCGGTCAGGATACTTGCATTGACACCGATCCCTGCGGAATTGATGGCTGCCGACAAGGTGGCCAGCGTGTTGTTGGTCGAGTTGATGGTGATCGTCTGCGGGGTGCCCGATCCGACCTGAATGGTGAGCGAACCGGAGAGCGTGTCGGAGGCGTTGGTGATCGCATTCAGATAACCGGAGGAGGTGGAGGCCAGCGAGTTGACCACAATCGTATGTGTGCCGGCGATGGCCGAGGATGAGGCCGAGGTAAGCGCAATCACATTGGGGTCGGAACTCGATCCCTGCTTGCCCGCGAGAACCCCCTGGAAGTTGGTCAGGTTGCTCATGTCCGTCGAGACCTGGGAGAGCAGTGTGCCAAGGCTGGAGATTGCAGTGTCCTGCGCGTTGGTCTGACTGAGCTGGGTGTTCCACGGAGTTTCTACATTTTGCAGATTTGCCACGATCTGGCTCACCGTCTGGCTGACATTGAAACCGGTGCCTCCGATGGGCGATCCAAAACTGATTCCGACTGTTCCCATGGAATCCTCCAATCAACTTACAGGCACATCAAAGACCGACAGGTACTTCTGAAAATCACCGAATTCTAATGTTGCCCGACCTGTGCACTCCGCATCGTCAGGCTGTTGCTTTGTATTTCCGGCGGAATGCGTACGGGGAAGAGCCGTCAGTGGCCTTCCCCGTCTGCATTTTTCGTTTCAGCTCCGATTACTGCAACAGCTTGGTGACTTCCTGTTGCAGGCTGTTGGCCTGTGCCAGGGCGGAGATGCCGGTCTGGCTCAGGATTTCGTACTTGGACAGGTTGGAGGTCGCCTGAGCATAGTCGGTGGCCTGGACGCTGTTCTGCGCCGCAAGCACGTTCTGCTGCTGGGTGGTGACCACCTGGGAGACGGCGTTGAGCGTGTTGACCTGCGCGCCCAGATAGCCGCGCTGTGCGGCCACGTTGTTGATGGCCGAGTTGATCTGTGTCAAGGCTGCCTGCGCATCGCCCTGGCTGGACAGATCGGTCGCCGACAGGTTGGTCGTTGACTCAGCGGAACCCAGCTGGTACGAAATCGTCTCCGTACCTTTGGTTGAGGTGTAGGTGCTGAGCGTACCAGCGGTCGTGGTATCCGACAGAGCCGTGGCGCCGTTCGCGATCACTACCGAGGTGTTGGTGTTGGTGAGCAGGATGCCAGTGTCCGTAGCGGCTACGGCTCCGTCTCCAACGGCGCTGGCGGTGGTAATGCTGGCGGAGACGCCGGCAATGCCGTCCTTGTTGATCTCCTGCACCAGGCCGGAGAGTGTGGTCGAAGTGGTGGTGAAGTTGTGGGTTGTGCCATCGGCGTTGGTGATGGTGAACTTGAGGCCGCCGGCAACTGTATCGGTCGATTTTGCCGCCGTGGTCAGAACGCCAGCGGTGTCCTTCGACAGGTCATAGAACTGACCCGACGAGCTTTGCACCACCGTACCGCCCGAGTCGCCCACTGTCGCCGAAGACAACGGCGCGAAGTAGAGCGAGTCGATCGCCGAACCGGTGGTCGAAGAGTCGCCGGTGTAGATGTTCACGCCCGCAGCCGAGCCAGTGAAGACCTGGCTGGAGTTGTAGGTCGTGGTCTGCCCGATGGTGTTGATCTCCGACAGGATCGACTGATACTCCTGGTTTGCCGCAGCTTCCTGCGTCGTGTTGAGGGTACCGTTGGCTGTCTCAGTGGCCAGCGTCACGGCCCGGTTAAGCAGGTTCGTCACTTGCGAGAGAGCACCGTCCGCCACCTGGAGCATGCCGGAACCTTCACTGGCGTTGGTCGAGGACTGCGTCAGCGCGGTGGAGTTGGCCTGAAGGCCGTTGATGAGTGAGAGTCCGGCGGCATCATCGGAACCAGAGTTGATGCGCGAACCCGAGGAAAGCTGCTGCAGAACTGTTTGCAGGCTGGCTTGCGTGTTGTTGAGATTGTTCTCAGCCGACAACGCTGCGAGGTTGTTTAATACGCCCAGAGCCATAAGTCACTCCTGATGGATGCATGGATTAGCAGTGCGTCTGGCGACAGGTTTCGGTGGTTTCGATCACAGCTTTTCAACAGCTTCTTCGAATCGATTCCGATCCCGGCTCGCCATTTCTGGCTGCTGGTGCATCTGGCTTCTCTATCGGCATGGGGGCGGTGAACTTTATCCCGCCGCGCAAAGATTCCTTTCGATGTACAAAATGCAACGCCTGCCTTTATAGCTGTGTTTGGTCGCCGGGATGCCGGCTGCCGGGCTGACTCTGAGATTTTTCCCACAAAAGTACCGTCCTCCTTGTGTGCTCATTCCGTCAGCGCCCTACAGCTTTCGAGGCTCTGCGCCGATAACCAGACTGCGGGAGGCTCGGACAGAAATGATCGAAGTAACCAGACTCAACGGAAACATCATGACCATCAACAGCGATCTGATCAAGATCGCCGAGGCGTCTCCTGACACCATGCTGACGCTGATACACGGGGAAAAGCTGATCGTTCGCGAAAGCTGCGCCGAGGTGGTGGAAAAAGTGCTGGCCTATCGCGCGCGCCTGCTGGCTGCGGTCGCTGACCGCGCTCGGTCCCCGCAGGATATGCACCGCATTGTAGCCATGGCCAGCCTGAATCCCGAGACTGGGGTGCCCCCTGGCTCTACGCCAGGCACGAATGGGGCAACGTCAGGGTCAACGTTGGGGGCAACGTCAGGCTCAGCGCCGGGCACAATGCCAGGGTCAGGTTTGGGTACCAACAAGTTCTGATCTCTCTGTCGGCATCGAGGACACACGAAGATTTCATACGAGGAATTTCATCATGGACAAAGCAAGCATCGGCGGACTTCTGGTAGCGATCATCGGCATCGTCGCCGGCCTGCTGCTCGAGGGTGGCAACCTCGGTCAGATATTCCAGCCAACGGCGGCCATGATTGTGTTTGGCGGCACACTTGGCGCGGTTCTGCTTCAGTTTCCGCTTTCGACGGTGACGGATGCCTGCAAACGTCTGGCGCATCTTTTCGTTGCGCCAAAACTTCAGAACAAGCGCCTGATTCAGCAGTTGGTGAGCTTTGCCAACAAGGCGCGCCGGTCGGGGGTGGTTTCGCTCGATGCCGATTTGAAGATGATCGACGAGCCGTTTCTGAGACAGGCATTGACGCTCGCCGTCGATGGAACCGAGCCCGCGGAATTGCGCAAGATCATGGCCCTCAGCCTTGAAACGAAAACCGAGGGCGAAGAGCGCCAGCCAGCGGTTTTCGAGTCGGCTGGCGGATTTTCACCGACCATCGGAATTCTCGGCGCGGTGCTGGGCCTGATCCAGGTGATGCAGCATCTGGATAACATCCAGGCCGTGGGCAAGGGCATCGCGGTTGCCTTCGTGGCCACCATCTACGGGGTGGGCGCGGCGAATCTGTTCTTTCTGCCCGCTGCGGGCAAATTGCGTATCCGCATCCGGGAAGACCATCTGCGTCGAGAGATGATGCTCGAGGGCGTGGTCTCGATCCTCGAGGGGATCAACCCACGCATGCTCGAACTCAAACTCGCCGGTTTCCTCGACGCCAACGCGGATCCTTATCAGGAGCAGGCGGCATGAGGCGTCCACGTCCTCATCACAACGAAAATCGCGAACGGTGGCTGGTATCCTATGCCGATTTCATCACGCTGCTGTTCGCCTTTTTTGTTGTCCTCTATGCCTCCTCCAAGGCGGATCAGAAGAAACAGGCGCAGGTGGCGCAGGCCATCGATTCCGCCTTTCACTCGCTGGGAATCTTTCCCGAGGCAGGACGCCTGCCCAACAATCTGAAAAATGTCTCCGCCATCAGCAAGGACGATCCCATCTCTCCGATGACCATCGTGATGGGCGAGGACGTGCTTGCGCCGGCACAGGTCAAGCAGGATCTCGATCAGGTCCAGAAACACATGCAGCAGTTGCTCGCAGACCAGATTGCACAGCATACCGTCTCTGTCCAGATGGGCAAGGACGGGCTGGTGATCAGCCTGCGGGAAGCGGGATTTTTTACCTCCGGCTCCGCTGCGCCAGAGGCGCAGACGCTGCCCATTCTACGCCAGGTTGCCGAGGCGCTGGGCAAGACGCGCTACGACCTGCGCATCGAAGGCCACACCGACAACATCCCGATTCACAACGCCGAATTTGACTCGAACTGGGAGCTTTCCTCGGCGCGAGCGACGCGCCTGGCGCGGATATTTCTCTCGACCGGCGCGATTCCTCCCTCGCGCATCTCGGCCTCCGGGTATGCCGAGTTTCACCCGGTAGCGCCCAATGACACCGCCGCAGGCCGCGCCCAGAATCGTCGCGTGGACCTGGTCATCCTGCCGCAGACGAAGGTCAATCTCGCCATGCCCGATGGAGACGAGTCGAAGGCCACGTGGCATCGCATCACCGATGAATAACCAATCGATGCGCCCAGGTGGCCCGACTTACAATTAGTACTGTGAAGCAGATTTCTTCAAGCGATGAAATGATCCGCCAGCGAACTGTCGTCACGCTGCTGGATCGCGCGATAGCGCTGCTCGACGCAGGTGACGCGCTCGCTGCCGCTGAGAGCTTCCGCGAGGCGATGGCAATCGACGACCGCAATGTCGAGGCGCATCACGGGCTGGTGCGCGCGCTGGGCAATCTGGGACAGCACGAAGCAGCCATTGCCGCCGCGCTTGCGCTTACCGTTCTCACGCCATCGGATCCGCTGGCCCACACCGGGCTTTCCATCGCGCTGCAACAGGCGGGCCACATTCCCCAGGCGGAGGCTGCCGCTGGGCGGGCGCGGATTCTCGAATGGAAACAGCAGTTGGCGGAAGGCTCTGATCCGGAAGGAGCGCGAAATGCCCTTCGCTGACTGGCTTTTTCCCAATTCGGACGACGGCGTGGAGCCAGGGGCCAGCGATGCGCCGCGCACGTCGCGCAAGCATTCCGGCAATCCAGCAACGCTGGACATCGTCACCCTCTTTGCCGAGGAGTATCGTGCACTTCGTCCGCGCGCACCGATGCCGCCGATGGAGATTCGCTTTCGGCGATTCGTCTCGCTCAATACTTCGATCCGGTTGCGCGACGGCGTCCTTCACGTCAGCCTGTCTGACCTGCTGGAGGGCGCGGCGCAAAGCGTTCTGCGCGCCATTGCGCACATCCTGCTGGCCAAGCTGTATCGCAAGCCCATCGACAAGACCCATAACCTCCGCTACAAGCGCTTCCAGTACAGCGAGGCCGTTGCACGCCAGACGGAACACATCCGCTCGACGCGGGGCGCCAAGCGCTTTCTCGGTCCAGAGGGCCGCTACTACCACCTCGACGAGGTCTTCGACTCCATCAATCAGCGCTTTTTCAACGGCCTGCTCGGTCGACCCAACCTCACCTGGAGCGAACACCACGCGCGCCGCCTGCTGGGCCACTATGACGCGGCGCACAACACCATCGTCGTCAGCAAGGTCTTTGATCGTCCATCCAGCCCGCGCTATGCCGTCGAATACCTGCTCTACCACGAGATGCTTCACCTGAAGCATCCGGTGAGCGTTCGCGGTGTGCGGCGCTGCGTCCACAGCGCGGCCTTTCGCGCAGACGAAAAACTCTTTCCCCAACTGGCCGAGGCTACGGCGTTTCTGAAGCGGCTGTAGCAGCGCGCACTACCTGTCGTTGTTGTCCAGGCTCACCTGCTCGACAATCTCGAGGCCGAAGCCCTCAAGCGCCGGGATGTGCATCGGTGTATTGGAGAGCAGTCGGATGCGATGAATGCCCAGGTCACACAGTATCTGTCCGCCCAGACCAACCGCGCGCACAATGCGCCGGTGCCGATCCTCGTGGGCTTCCATCGTGCGCAGCTCGGGATGCAGCCGCAGGCGCTGTTCTCCGTCCCGATC